>JAABSK010000008.1 GCA_011390435.1 Desulfobacteraceae bacterium
CTCATTTTTTTGTTTATGACCGGTTCTGCCTTTTCCCAGGAGGATCTGGCAAAACAGGTTGCACAGAATTTTTTATCTTTTATCGAATCTTCCAAAAAGATTGAATCCCTTCACGCGATTGAAAAAAATCAGATTGATCCATCCCTTGACCGCATCCACTGTGGATGGATTGTCACGCTTACAGAGGGTGGATATCTTCTGCTGGGCGTTTCAAAAAATCATTTGCCTGTCAAAGGGTATTCATTACAGGATGCGTATGACGCGCTTCCGCTGCCATATCGAACATTTATTGAAACGGAACTGGAGCTGCATGCCCGCATGGATCAACAAGCCTTACAGGCAGATCGATCCCTGCAAGCTGTGTTTGAGCAGGATGCAGCACAGCAGGCATGGGCGTTTCTTTTAGACTGGGACCCAGCCCATCGAACCCGGCAAGGCGATACTCCTGGAACAGAATTGTTGACAACAAAATGGAATCAGAAATATCCATATAATAAGCTTTTGCCTGAAATTGATGGACAAAATGTTGCGGCCGGGTGCACAAACATCGCTATTGCCCAGGTGATGAAATACCATGAACACCCTGCACGGGGCATGGGGACGGCTGGATATGAGTGGAATGGTCAGGAACTGAGCACCATTTTATACCATCCATATTACTGGCAGAATATGCCAGATACCCTGGGAAGCACGACAGAAGAATACCTGCAGGATGAAGTGGCGATCCTGATTAAAGATCTGGGGATTGTCAATGAAACAGTGTTTGGGCTGGACGGCTCGTCTGCATATGTCCATATGGACGCGTTGGTGCAGTTTTTTGGGTATTCCAACACGCTTTCGCTGATGGATAATACCGATTCAGACAGTTTTTTTTCCACCCTCACTGCCCAGATTGATCTTTCGCAGCCAGTATTGTTATCCTTTCCAGGCCATCTTGTTGTTGTTGATGGATATGCAGCTGATGATCCAACCGGACGGAATTTTCATGTTAATATGGGGTGGGGCGGTGCAGAGGACAATTATTACTATCTGGATCAAACGGTTGAGACTGAGTGGTATGATTTTGCCCCTGATCTCCAGATGTACTATAATATCAAACCCTGCTCAGGTCCGGACTGTGAATTTCCAGTGACAGAGCCGGCGATTCAGGATGTGCCGCCTGTGTTTGTGCACGGATTAAAAGATGAAGTGCTTGTCTCTGGGACTGACACTACAGTCAAGTTGCGGATAGATGCACGGGATGCCAATAATGATGATGTGGCACTTGCAGTGACGCTCAGCAATTCTGATACCATTTCAGCTGTGCTGGAAAATGATGTTTTAACGGTGAAACACCTGAATGATGTTGATCGCAATGCTGTTGGCGTGAGAGTGTCTGCAACGGCCAATAATCTGGTGGCGGCCGAGGAGTTTTTTGTTCTGGTTTTGGACGAAAAAGTGAGTTACGGTGCACACCAGGTTTTAACAGGAGAGCTCGACCCTTCCTCTGAGCACCAGGTTATTCTTGGCGGGCCCAGCAAGATTTATGTGGACAGGGGGTATGCGAATCAGGCCTGTTTCCTTGATGTACGTTCCAATGGAAACAGTGTGGTAAGCGGCGGGGATGGCACCCAAAGCATTGGTGTCCCTGCGATTGACCACGTGTTTGATCCGGGTGTATACACGATCGTTCTTTCAATACGCTTTGAAAATACGTATTACTCGGAAGGAGGGGGATATGTCGTTCGTATCAATGCGCCTGAGGCGGACTTTGACGTGACAGACGCTCTCCATATGCTGGGGATTCATTCCGCACAGATTCATTTTACTGAGCCTGGGGATGTAAATGGCGATAACAGACTGACGCTGGATGATAAAATATTGAACTTGAAAATACTGGTGCATCAGGAAGATGCACCAGTTGTTGATCAGCTGGTTGATGTAAATAACGATGGCCGGATCGGGATAGAAGAACTCGTGATCTGGCCATCGCCCAGGTAAGCGTGTCAGATATCAGCCGGTGAGGGTACTTCCGCCGTCCACCGGCAGAATCTGCCCGGTGATAAAGGCGCCAGCCCTGCTGGCCAGCATGATGGCAACACCGGCAATGTCTTCGGCTTTCCCCCATCTGTGCAGGGGAATCACAGCGCATTCCGCTTCATATGCTTCTTTGTCACTGCTGACATATTCTGTCATTTTGGAAAAGAACCGACCCGGTGCAATGGCATTCACCCGGATGTGACGGTCTGCCAGGTCTCTGGCCAGGTTCCGGGTCAGCTGATGGACAGCCGCCTTGCTCGGACCATAGCTGTAGTTGGAGATGCTGTTGCCCACGATACCTGCGATCGATCCGATGTTGATCACGCAGGCGGTATGATCCGGGGATTTGCCATGTGTAAGATTTGGCAGCAGGGCCTGGGTCAGGAAAAAAGGCGTTTTGACATTCAGGTCCATGACCTTGTCCCATCCTTTTTCAGGAAAGGTGTCAAGGGGAGCGCCCCAGCCGCTGCCGGCATTGTTGATCAGCACGTCAATGGATTTTTCTTTCTCATTCAGGATGGCGGCAAGCTGCTGGATGCCTTCCAGGGAACTGACGTCACCTGGCAGTGCAATGCACTGACCATATTGTGACAGTTCTTTGGCAGCTTCCATGCAGGCCTCAGCCTTGCGTGCGGTAATATAGACCCGGTCTGCGCCAGCCTCGAGAAACCCCTGGGCCATATAATATCCCAGACCCCGGGAGCCGCCGGTGATCACACAGACTTTTCCGGTCATTGAAAAAAGGGTGTTGAGCATCGTATCCTCCTGTAAATTAGATGTTGTTCAGGAAGTGGTGTACCTTGGAAAACACGACATTGTCAAATGGAATCACAAAAAACACAAATCAGATAAACTGTTTTCAAGATGCTGGAATTTCACTGAAAAGGTCCTTGATCGGAACACGGTTTTTGATTTGCTGTTCTGGAACTGATGTGCTGAGCAGTTTTTGGTTTACGGAGTGAAAAATTTGCATTATAGTTTTACTTGTCAGTTTTTACACGGCAGTTTGGCCATCACGATAGTGAATCACGCAGATTACAGGCAGGTGAGGGACAATGAAAATCAGTGAACTGGAAAAAATTACCGGCATGCCCCGTTCAACCATTCACCATTATATTCATTCCGGTCTGTTGCACCATCCTCAGAAAACCGGGCAGACAATGGCGCACTATGACACCAGTCATGTCCGGCGTCTGGAAGCCATTCAAAAGATCAAAGTGGAATATCTTAAAACAGCGAAAACATCCCGGATCCCGCTGGATGAGATCAAACACCGGCTCCGGGACAGCTATTCGCTTGTCAAATCCGTGGATCAATCTTCCCGGTCCGGACAGGAAAAAAGAACAGCAAAACATCAGCAGAAAAAAGAGCAGATCATCGAAGCCACCATCAAGCTGTACGCTGACAGGGGATATTACCTGACCAATATCCGGGATATCACCCGGGCTGTCGGAATTTCGTCTCCCACATTTTACCGGTATTTCAAGGATAAACGGGAGCTGTTTGTGGAAACCATTGAGTATGTGGTCAAAAGTTTCAAAACCCAGATCCAGGAGGTTCTTAAAACTGAAAAACAGCTGAGCAGACGTTCAGTGATCATGTTTGATATTTTTTATGCCCATTACCCCAAGATCGGGGAGATTCTGAACCAGCTCAGATCCGGCGTGATCATTGGTGATCCATGGGCAAAAGAGCGCCTGTCCCGTCTGTATGCTGAAATGATGGAGGATCTGGTCACAGAGATCAAAAAAGCGATCAAAAAAGGCATTGTCAAGCCGGTCAATCCCTATCTTCTGGCATATTTCAACCTGGCCATTGATGAGCTGGCCATCCATTTGACCTCTATGGATGACCAGTTTTCCATCGATGATGTCATGGAGTTTGTGGGAGAGATGCTCAACACCACCTTTTTGACGGAAAAAGGGCGCAAATCCGCAAGAATTTTTTATAAATCACGGTAATCGGCAGTGTGCCGGAAAATTTCTATTGCCAGAATTTACCCTGCCGGGTAGACAAAATCTTATACGCTCCGTCTTTGAATCCCACGATTTCAACAATACCTGAGTTTTCTTCGTGGCGAAGGTTCTGGTCATAGATGGTTCCGATGATCCTGGCAGAATAGGAGGCCTGAAACGTCCCGTTGCCAAGATCCGACACTGAAAGGTCGCTGATGGTGTATTCGACCTGGTCAAAGACACTGAAAGAATGATTCAGCATGGTTTCCAGGTCGCTGATAGTTCCGCCGTCCGGTGTGCTCCATGCATTTTCCAGCAGGGCAACGACTCCATAGACGTCTCCTGCTGAATATTTTGCGGCAAATGTCTGATAGAGTTCGGAGATTCCGGAAACAGCATCCTGGGCTGACGAGGGACTGCCTGAAGAGAGCCGGTCGATCATCTCCTGAACAGCGGCAATGGTATCTTTGACCTGGTTGTCCTGCCGGTGACGGTCTGCAAAAGAGCCCGGTTCAATGATGGCAGACAGTTCTTTCAGCAGATCATCTGTCTTGCCGCCTGTTTCAGCATCTGCAAGTTTTTCAAAGACAGTGCTGCGCCAAAAAGAGATGTATTGCGCGGTTGTCCTGTCAATGGTTTTTTGCAGTGCCTGATAGTGTTTCCCGATGTCTGTGCGCACCTGGTCTGTGTCCAGAAATGCCACAGGTTCGTAAAGTGCTTTTGCCTCTGCATGGAGCTCGGTGATGGTTTTTTCAAATTTTTCAGGTGTCAGATCCGGCCTGCCGATCATTGCTGGACCAGCCGTGTTTGCCAGTGTCAGCATTCTTTTTTGAGAGGTTTCATATTGTTTTTTTATCTTTTCCTGGTGTGGGTCGACCAGCCGATTGTATTCGGTCGTGATCCGGACAAATTCGTCCACCAGCTGGTCATCGGCTGGGTCCGGCTCCGGCAGATCTGCGGGATCTGTTAAAATCCATTCATTCAGCGGTGCTGTCTGGCCGGCATCCCGCATAATATTTTCAATGGAAAATGATTCTGCCTGGCCGGGAGCTGCCGATGTCAATATGGACTGGGTGTTGAAAATTTTTTCTTCCAGTTGACCAAATGCATTTATATACTGTTCGTAATGGCGGGCATAGTCTTTACGCTCCTGCCTGACTGATTCTTTATGACTGCGGTATGCTTCCTGGATCGTTTTGAGGGCCTGCTCATCAGGCACTTTGAGTGTGTTGCCTGCGGCAAGTTTTGTCAGAAGATGCTTCTGGATATGTTCAGGACCTTGTCGCAGAGTTGAAACGGTCTGTTTCATCTGCTCAACCGTGTCCCGGCTGATACCCTGCTTCTGAAAAAAGCGGGAAGCAGTCTCGCCTTTCATGCTGACACTGTTTCTGCCAGCCAGGTCTTTTGCCTGGTTCCAGGTGGCAACGGTATCTTTGGCTGTCTTGATCAGCTGGGGCCGTTTTGCCAGAAAAACCGTTGCCTGGGATCGGTTTGTTATTTTTTCTTTCAGCCATTTCAAGTCTTCTGTTGCTGATTTTTCATAGATGGCGCACATGCGGTCAAAAAGGAGACTTCCCTCTTTCAGGTGGGGAAGCCAGGCCTGGTAGGTGGTCAGGTTCTGTGATGCCGGGCTGGCACCGCCAAGAGAATAAGCAAAGCGCCATACCTGGAGATTTTGTTCCAGCTCCGGAGCCATTTGTGCCGCCTGGTTCAATTTGTGGCGTTTCTGGGCTTCAAGCTGTTTGACGCCGTCGATGAGTGCTTCTGCGTTCTGGATGGCAGTCTGTCCCAGCGCAGTCGCCTGTTCTGGTTTCTCCTGGATGGTCCGCTGATAAGTATCCCAGATCCGGGGAATGTCTCTTGATGCTTGATCCCATAATGTGGTTGCCCAGTATTCACCACTGCTGATGGTTGCTTGCGTGGAACGGGTCTGCTTGATCTCAAATGCATCAAAATCCAGGTAGGTGACGGTGAACGGTTCATCAACCAGCTCTTTCATTCTGTCGCAAAAGGAAGACAGGGGACCGATTTCGCCTTTTTCCGTTTCTTTCCGGTGCTTTTCCATGGGGTCAAGAAACGCTTGCTTCTGTTTTTTCAGCTCCGCTGCCACTGCCTTGTCATAGCGATCATGTGCATCTGCTGCGGCCTGTGATGCCTTGCGATGGGTCTCTTGGCGGACATACCGGTCTTGAATATTCTTTAAAATAGGAGGCAGCGTCTTAAAAAGATAGTCGTTGCGTCTTTGGAGTTCATCTTTGAGGGGTTTCACCTGTTCTTGAATATAATTGGACACAGCAATGGACATCCGACGTTTTACATCCATGTAGGTTTCTGGGTCAATGGCATTGGACTTCAGGCTGTTCCAGGCTTCCATAACATGGGAATACGCCTGTCCCGGACTAGAAGGGGGTACATCGTTCAAGGATGTCTCAAACGTCGGCGCTTCCAGGGCAGGCTCATAATCTTCCGCCTCGCTTTCGTCGGTCTCATCTTGAATTGCCAGGAGCATTTCAAGCCTGGCAATTTCCCGGCCCAGATCTCTTGATTTTTCCCTGGCACCTTCGATATAGGCGGACAGTTCCGCAAGAGTTGCATCGATCCCTGTTTTGGCTCTGTAAAGGTCTTTCATGGCCGGTTCAATCCGCTCCTGGATCAGGGTGATTTTTCCGGTGACAACGGTTTTGCTGTTGGCAACAGCTTCCGGGGTACGGTTAAAATGATTGACCCATGTATTGTCAACAATGCCTCTTGCCACCAGTTCATCTGCCACCTCAGACGCATTCATGTTCATGGCCCGGTCAAGAAGGCGCAGGGAGGGGGCCAGGCTTTTCATGTCATCGGCCATCCGGTTGATTTTTGCCTGGAACGGTGGGTTGGGAAGGGCCTGGGCAGCACGGTCCTGAACAAAACTGGCTGTCCATGTGACAACGCTGGAGCCGGGATTGACTTTCTGGAGGCTGTCCATTGCCACACTGGTAAATCCCACAAACCCATTCCACAGCTGGATGCCCTGCAGCCGGATTTTTTGACGGGCCAGATTTTTGTACGTATCCACCAGGGTTTTCTGGAGATCGCGCATCTGGGCAGGTTTGCCTTCCAGATTGCTGATGACCTCATCAATGTGAGATTTTTCATCACGAAGAACCTGTATCTGTTCTTTCAGGACTTCCGGATCGGTGGAGTCCGCTGGTAAAGAAAATGGAAACAATATTGTAAAACAGATTATCCAGATCGTGCAGATCATCCGGTTTGGGATCATCACAGGGGGGACTCCTTTTGATTCGATAAGTTTATGTTATTGTAAAACATAGCAAAATCAATACCGAAACAAAAAACAGGCAAAACACAACGGCCCTGGTGTTGTAAAACCGGTTTGGTGGTGCATATGAACCACCAAATCCGGTGCTCATGATATCAGGCCGGGCATATTCACTGGCTGATATTCGGTTGAACTCTTGCCGGTGAGCTGGTAAAACAGGGAGTCGTCAACGCTAAATATTAAGGAAATATCAATGCTCAAAACCATGGCCACACAATTGACCATCCTGATGAGAGATGGCAAGCAGCGCAGTAACGTCTGGTTTCTAGTCAAGTTCAGTTTTGTTCTGGCTTTGATTTTCATGGTGTTCACCGTGTTGTTTCATTTGCTGATGATCTATGAAGGACGGCAGTATTCATGGATAACCGGGTTTTACTGGACGTTGACCACCATGTCCACCCTTGGGTTCGGGGATATCACCTTTCATAGCGACCTTGGCCGGCTCTTCTCTGTGATTGTGCTGTTCAGCGGGATTGTGGTGCTTCTGGTGATGCTGCCTTTCTCTTTTATTCAGTTCTTTTATGCACCATGGCTGGAAGAGCATAACAAGGCCAGGGCTCCCAGATCGATCCAGAATACGGTTTCAGGTCACGTGATCCTGACTTTATTTGATGCGGTGGCAGTAAGCCTGATTGAAAAGTTCAACCAGTACAAAGTTGCCTATGTCGTTGTTACTCCGGAGCTCCAGCAGGCACTGGACCTGCACGATCAGGGGATTCATGTGGTATTGGGGGATCTGGATGATCCCAAAACTTACAGGCGTTTGAGGATTGAACACGCAGCCCTGGTCGTGGTGATGAACGACGACATTGCCAGCACCAACATTATTTATACCATCCGGGAAATTAATGAAAAAGTGCCTACGGTCACAAACGCAGATATGGAAGATTCTCTGGATATTCTGAAGCTTGCCGGAAGCACCCATGTGTTCCAGTTCACCAGAATGCTGGGCAAAGCGCTTTCCCGGCGGATTCTGGGAATCAACATGCAGTCCAATATCATTGGACGTTTTGATGAACTGCTGATCGCTGAAGCTCCAGCCATGCGGACCTGGCTTCAGGGCAAAACGCTTGTGGAAAGCCAACTGCGTGAAGTGTGCGGCATTACCGTGGTGGGCATCTGGGAGCAGGGCAAATTCCAGATCCCAAATCCGCTGACCCGGATCAGGGAATCCACTGTTCTGGTTCTGGCAGGAACCCGTGCACAGTTAAAAAAATTCGATCGATCCATCACCAGATCTGGTGAGCGGGCAAATCAGCAGAAGGGTCCGGTTGTTGTGCTGGGAGGCGGCCGTGTCGGCCAGGCTGTGGCAGGGGCACTTGAAAACAGAGGCGTTGATTTCAGGGTAGTGGAAAAAAAACCTGGTATTGCAGACCGGCATTCAGGGTTTATCCAAGGGAGTGCCGCAGACCGGGATACGCTCATGGAAGCGGGGATCCAGAACACCCCATCCGTGATCATTACCACCCATGATGACAGCTTGAATATTTACCTGACCATTTATTGCCGTCGCCTGAGGCCGGATGTTCAGATCATCTGCCGGGCAAGCCTGGACCGGAATATCAATACGCTGCACCGGGCAGGGGCCAATCTGGTGATGTCGTTCAGTTCTCTGCTGACTACTACAGTGATGAATCTGATTCAGCCTCAGAAAATACTCATGCTTTCCGAAGGTCTCAACGTGTTCAGGGTGGCTTTGAATCCCCGGCTGGAAAACAAGTCACTGATTGAGATCAAAATTCGAGAAACGACCGGTTGCAGTGTTGTGGCCATCAAACGCAAAAAGCATTTGATCACCAATCCAGACCCGTCGATTTTGCTTGAGCCGGGTGATGAGCTGGTAATGATTGGAACGGCAGAATCTGAGAAACTGTTTGTTGAAAAATATGCAGCAGTAGAATAGAGTGTTGTACTGCAATTGTAAAAACAGAGGCGCGATATGGTCACTGTGATGATTCTGGATGTGGCGCTGGGGTAAAAAAACAATTGATATCTTTTACAGGATAGCGTATTGTATTTTGCTTGAAATTTAAACAGGTTATACTTGATCGGCTGATTGGGCCGCCAACCACGGGAAAACAGGGTGACAAATGGCATCTATACTTGTAATCGACGATGAAGCCCCGATCCGGAAAATGCTGAAAAAGCTTTTGGAACGAAACGGTCACAACACACTGGAAGCTGAAAACGGTAACCAGGGCTTGAAAGTGTTTAAGACTGCTTTTCCGGATTTGATTATTACCGATTTGATCATGCCGGATAAAGAAGGGATTGAAACCATTCTGGAGCTGAAAAAACTGGACCCGGATGTCAAGATTATTGCCATATCCGGTGGCGGTGTGACAGAACCGGAAATGTATCTGGATCTTGCCCGGCGGTTCGGTGCGGCAAGGGCGTTCACAAAACCGGTGGACAACAAAACATTGATCAATGCCGTTAATGAACTTCTGGCATAACCCCGGTCACGGCATCATGACCGGATAGAACCTCCCTTCAACGAAATTTTCCAAAAAAATTATAGATCTTGACATGTCGCTGGTAAAAAAAATAAAAGAGTAAGATAGTTTTGGTTAAACCGATTCATGTGAATGTGATTCATGTCGCAATGAAAAAAGGGTTAAAGAGCCGTGCTGAAAGAGAAAAAAAAAAGTAAACCCAGAAAACAGAGTCCTGTGCGGAACAAGATCATGTCTAAGGCCAGGACCCTGTTCGGGAAAAAAGGCTATCAGAACACCACCGTCAGAGATATCGCGGCGGCTTATGGATGTGAGCCGGCAAATATTTACAATTTCTTTCCCAGCAAGGAAGATATTTTATTTGAAATCCTGAGCCAGGAAATGGAAGCCATTCTTTTTGCCATCAAGCCCATCAAGACCGACGACCAGACAGACCCGGCACTTCAGCTGAAATTGATATTTGAATGCCACGGAAAGGTTACTCTGGGCAAGATGCGCACATCCAAGGTGCTGTTTGACTCCAGTTTGCGGTCGCTGAGCAAAAAACACCAGCGGATCATCATTGAAAAAAGAGACGAATACGATGATATTCTCCGGCTGGTGATTCAGCGGGGAATTGATCAAGGGGTGTTTGAGAAGACAGAAGTGAAAATGGCATCGTTTGCCATTGCATCGATTATCGCCAGGGCCCGGGTATGGTATAAGCCCGGTGGCAGGATGACGGTGGCTGAAATTATTGATGTATTGTTTTTATTTGCCTTGAAAGCCCTGGGGTATAAAGGCGAACAACGGAATCCAGCGGGCTTTCGGGAATAAAACCCGGGGGTGGGTCTCTTTAAAAGAGACAGCAGGACACACAATTGAAAACAGGAGAGATAATCGCCATGATGACAGCAAAAGAATATGAAGAGAGTCTGAGAAAATTAAACCTGGTGGTATACCAGTTTGGAAAACGGGTTGAAAATGTTGTAGATGACCCCATTATCCGGCCGTCTATGAATGCAGTGGCCATGACTTACGAGCTGGCTGGAAACCCGGAATATGAAGATCTCATGACAGCCACATCCCATCTTACCGGGAAAAAGATCAACCGGTTCTGCCACATTCACCAGAGTACTGATGATCTGGTGAAAAAAACAGATATGGGAAGGCTTCTGGGTGGAATTACCGGCAGCTGCTTCCAGCGCTGTGTGGGCATGGACTCGTTGAACGCACTGTCCATCACCACCTATGATATTGATCAGAAACACGGAACTCAGTATAATAAACGGTTTTTGAAATATCTTGAGTATGTCCAGGAAAAGGATCTGGTCTGTGACGGCGCCATGACCGACCCCAAAGGGGACCGATCGCTTCCTCCGCACAAGCAGCCGGATCCGGACATGTTTATGCACGTGGTGAAAGAAGATGCAGACGGTATTGTCGTCCGGGGCGCCAAAGCGCATCAGACCGGTGCGGTCAATTCCCACGAGATCATCATCATGCCCACCATTTCCATGCGTGAGGCTGATGCAGACTATGCCATTTCCTTTGCCCTTCCCAGTGACACCAAAGGGATCACCTATATTATGGGTCGCCAGTCCTGCGATACCCGGAAGCTGGAAAAAGGATCGATTGACTGTGGTAACGCCATGTTTGGCGGTCATGAAGCCCTGGTGGTGTTTGATGATGTTTTTGTCCCCTGGGAGCGGGTGTTCATGTACAAAGAATATGAATTTGCCGGACCGCTGGTGGAACAGTTTGCTTCTTACCATCGCCAGAGCTATGCCTGCAAGGCAGGGGTCGGAGACGTCATGATCGGTGCAACCCAGACCATTGCTGAATATAACGGAGTAGAAAAAGCGTCTCACATCAAAGACAAGATCATTGAGATGAACCATCTGAATGAAACCCTTTACTGCGGATCTGTCACCTGTGCCTGCAAAGGCCAGGCACAGCCCAGCGGAACCTATCTGGTCAATACGCTTCTGGCCAATGTATGCAAGCAGAACGTCACCCGGTTCCCATACGAGATTGCCCGGCTTGCCCAGGATATTGCCGGCGGTCTCATGGTGACGCTGCCGTCTGAGGCAGACTTTGATTCTGCAGAAGTGGGCAAGTGGCTGGATAAATACTTCAAAGGCAATGAACAGGTTCCCACTGAAAACCGGCGCAGAATTCTGCGGCTGATCGAGAATATCTGCTTTGGCACGGCTGCGGTGGGATATCTGACCGAATCCATGCATGGTGCCGGTTCTCCGCAGGCCCAGCGGATCATGATCGCCCGTCTTGTGGACATGGCGCAAAAGCAGCGGTATGCAAAAAAACTGGCAGGGATTGAATTTGATGATTGCGCTGTGTGCGGTCCCAACTGCAAGCAGCCTGAAGGCCGTTCATAAAATATCGGGCGAATTTTATTTAATTGCTGATAATGATTGAGAAAAACACAAAAATTATCTATCGTGACCTGTTATGAGAATTTGACGGCAAAGTATTTGGTGAAACAAAAAGAAATGTAAGGAGAAAGAAAGAAAATGGCGCAACAACTAGCAGATTTAAGAGATATCGAGTTTGTGATCTGGGAGCAGCTCGAAACTGAAGAGATGATCAAACATGAAAAATATGAAGAATTCAATAAAAAAACATGTGATCTGATCATCAAGGAAGCCAGGAATCTGGCGATCAAAGAGATTCTTCCCACCATGGCAATCGGTGATGAAAAGGGTGTGGTGCTCAAAGATGGTGTGGTGACCGTGCCTGAAGAGTTCCGCAGACCGTTTGAACTGCTCAAGGAAGGCGAATGGCCAGGACTGAGAGTGCCGCCGGAAATGGGCGGACAGGGAGCGCCCCAGGTCGTTGGTGTTGCCTGTAACGAATACTTCATGTCAGCCAACTGGCCGATCAACTGCTATGCCCACATGGGCAATGGAACCGCCTGGATGATTCAGACCTTTGGTACACAGGAACAAAAAGATCTGTATGTCAAAAAGATTACCGCTGCAGAATGGGGCGGAACAATGCTTTTGACAGAGTCTGATGCCGGTTCCGATGTTGGTGCGCTGACCACAACCGCTGTTCAAAATGATGATGGCAGCTACAGCATCACTGGAAATAAGATTTTTATCACCAATGGTGAACATGATCTGTGTGAAAATATTATTCATCCGGTTCTGGCCAGAATCGAAGGGGATCCTGCCGGAACAAAGGGGATCTCAATTTTTATCGTGCCCAAATATTTTGTAAACGAAGACGGCACGCTGGGTGACAGAAACGATATCTGGTGCACTGGAACCGAAGAGAAGCATGGTATCCACGGATCAGCAACCTGTTCCATGACCATGGGAGCAAAAGGGACATGTAAGGGATGGCTTCTGGGCAAGGAAAGAGAAGGGATGAAGATCATGTTCATGATGATGAACGAAGCCCGTCTGGGGACAGGTCTTCAGGGTCTTGCCTATGCTTCCGGCGCTTATCTTCTGGCATTGAACTATGCACGGGACAGAATTCAGGGCAGAGATCTGGCAGAATATGCCAACCGCGAAGCCAAAGGCGTTGCCATTATCAAGCATCCGGATGTCCGTCGTAATCTGCTGAAAATGAAAGCCTATGTTTCTGGTATGAGAAGCTTTTTCTACTGGTCTACCCAGATCGGAGAGAAAAATGAATACCTGGCTGACAAACATGACCCGCTTGAAGGGGCATATTTTGATCTGATGACCCCGATTATTAAAGAATATCTGTCAAAAATCGGTCATGATGTCTGTGTTGAAGGCATGCAGGTTCTGGGTGGCGCCGGCTATACCAAAGATTATCTGGCTGAACAATATGCCCGTGACTGTAAAATCTGTACGATTTATGAAGGGACTTCCGGTATCCAGGCGCAGGATCTGGTGGGAAGGAAACTGGGCGCCATGAAAGGCCAGGCGTTCATGAAATTGATCGGCGATATCATGGCAACGGTTGCAAAGGCAAAAGAGATGGACGGCCTTGCAGATATCGCAGCACAGGTTGAAATGGTTGCCAATGAACTGGCAAAAGCGGCTGGTGCGCTGGGTAAAAAACTGGGTGCAGGTGAACTCAAGGCTGCGTTTGCGCATTCCCTGCCGTTCCTCCATGCCATGGGCGATACCATTGTTGCCTGGATGCTGTTGTGGCGTTCTGTTACTGCAACTGAAAAACTGGCAGGCAAATGCAAGAAAAAAGATGAAGTTTTTTACAACGGTGAAATTAAAACCGCTCAGTTCTTTATCCAGACAGAGGTTCCGGTAACTGTGGGCAAACTTGCCGGTATCATTGCAGGCTCTACTGCTGCAATTGACATTGACGAAGCTGGTTTCGGCGGATTGTAATCGCACAACCCAGTTTTTGATTTTTTCCAATCCAGCGCCTGGCAGTTATCTGCCGGGCGCTTTCTTTTTCTGGAACACCTCGATAAAAACAGGGATGAAGTCACACAGATCGTCGACAATGCAGATATCGGCAATTCTAAAGATCGGTGCATCTGCATCATCATTAATCGCCACGATAAACCTGGAATCTTTCATGCCTTCGATGTGCTGGGTTGAACCGGAAATTCCGCAGGCAATGTAAAGGTCCGGCGAAACAATGGCGCCGGTAATTCCCACCTGCTGGCTGTATCGGGTCCATCCGTAGTCGCAGATCGGCCGTGAAGCACCGGTGGCAGATCTGGGGAAAAGTGCGGCCAGCTGTTCAACCAGGGCATAATTTTCAGGTGTTTTCAGTCCCCGGCCTCCAGAAACAATGATCTGAGCCTTGGCCAGGTCGGAACCGGCGGACAAGGAGGGCTGGCGGCCATTGTAAATCATTTTATCTGTCAACGGCTCAATACGGGTATGGGTGATATTTTCAGGCGCTTTCAAGTGGTCGGTCACTGGTGCGAACGATCCGGGCTGAAGGGTAATCACGGCCTGGCGTTCCGGAAGGGTAAACACGGCCTGCAGTTTGCCGCCATACACGGACCGGCTGAAGAAGATGCCTGAAGTGTCCGCTTTGATGCTGTTAACAGCAGTGATGCAGACACACCCCAGGGCAATGGCAAGGGCCGGGGCGTAATCCATTCCTGATGTGGTGTGCGGGGCAAGAATACAGGCATGATCGTGGTCTTTGAGCAGCTGCTCCAGGGCGGATTTATGACGTTCCGGATGATACGTGCCTGTTCCGGGAACATCTGCTGCTGTTACGTGACAGCCGGTGCGGGTGCTGATGTCAGCGGCCAGTTTCCGGGTATCATCTCCAATGAGATAAAAGCAGATTTCTGCAGGAAGCAGATCCTGTAATTGTCTGGCGCAGGCCAACAGTTCCCAGGTTACCTGAGCGATTGTCCGGTTGTCATGCGCGGCAATGATTGCAATGTTTCGGGTCATGGTTTTTTCCCTTTCAGATTCAGGTCAGGGCTTTGGATGCCAGGATATCCATCAGTTGTTCCGCTTTTTCCTCTGTGCTGCCGTTCAGGAAAAGACCGGTGCCGGTTTTTTGGGGTGTTTCAAGCCTGAGCAGTTCAGGTTCGGGAGAGGCATCGGTTTCGCTGTCTGGATGGATGATCTCAAACACCTTTTTTTTGGCCCGCAGTACTTTGGAAAGGGATGGATACCGCGGACTGTTGATCCCGGTCTGGATGGCCAGTACGCAGGGCAGGGCAACGTCAAACATATCTTTTTCTCCGCCCTCAATCTCCCGCTCAATGGCGATGGTGTGCTGATCTTCTGCCAGGGTTGTTTTGATTACAGCGCTGGCACAGGGGAGATTCAGCATCTGTGCAATCATGGGGCCGGTCTGCGCATTCATTTCATCATCTGACATTATGCCGGTCAGGATCAGATCGTATGTTTTATCCCGGACATACCGGGCGATCCAGGCTGCTGTCCGGGCCGGCGGGCGGTAGTCCGGGGCGGAGTCAAGGATGTGAATCCCGTCATCTGCACCCATTCCCAGGGCTCTTCTGAGCACATCTGCCGCGCGTTCCGGACCGACAGTAATGACATGGACGCGGCAGTTTTCCCCGAGCTGCTCTTTAATCTGTATCGCCTCCTCAACAGCATATTCGTCATATTTATTGATTTCAAACCGGGTTGAATCTGACAGATGCACCTGTTTTTCAGATGCGCTGATTTTTACATCAGACCCAGATTCCAGAACCTGTTTAATGCACACCAGTATATTCATTTTTTCCTGCCCGTTGTATGGGGTTGCGGGGTTGACTCAGGGATGTAAAACCTGAATATCTTCTTTATTTAAAACCCATGGAGACGTGTGTCAAGAAAAAATAGAGCAAACGCTCGTTTTTTTCTTGACACTGGTAGTCCCCAAAGGTAAGGTGATGGTGAATATCAATACCCTGCCATCAGGTTTTTTTCCGGATGTGCACCAACCCTGTCATTTTTAAAGGAGAGCGCCCATGATTACACTCAGTGCAAAAATTAAAGCCAAAGAAGGCAGTGAAGCCGCCCTGGAAGCAGCCCTTTCCGCCCTGGTAAAAAAAGTTGAGGCAGAAGAAGGAACGCTTGAGTATGTATTGAACAAATCTTTGAAAGATCCATCTCTCTTCATGGTTTTTGAAGTGTACAAAGACAAAGCTGCGCTTGATCACCACGGCACCACCGATTATTTTACCGCCGCCATGAAGGAAACAGCCGCATATGTGGCACAGAAGCCTGAAATTGAAATGTATCAGGAAATTACAAGAATCAAGCGATAGCCATGAGTGAAATTTATCTTATCCGGCATGGACAGGCCTCGTTTGGTTCAGAAAATTATGATCGGCTGTCTGACACAGGAGTCCGGCAGGCAGAGATTCTGGGTCGGCATCTGGCTGCACTGAAGGTGAAATTTGATGCTGTTTATTCCGGCCAGATGGATCGGCAGCAGAAAACCGCCAAAGGCGTGGCAGAGGCCTATGCTGAAAATGGTCTGTTCATCCCTGAGCTGGTGGTGGACCGCAGTTTCAATGAATATGATTCAGTTGCTGTCTGGGAAGCGCAGATCGAAAAAATGCGCAGCGGAAATCCCCATATCCTGGATGAAATCAAAAAAGATCCTCAGAACAACCGGGCCTTTCAAAAGGTTTTTGAACAGGTAGTTCAGCGATGGGTTTCCGGCCGGTTTGATGCCCCTGGGGATGTGGTCTGGAAAGATTTCAAGGACCGGGTTGCCTCAGGGCTGAAACAGGTGATGGCTGCTGCGGGTTCTTCCAAAACCATTGCGATTTTTTCTTCAGGCGGACCGATTTCAGTGGCAGTCCAGCTGGCATTTGACCTGAGCGATGTCAAAACCATCGAAACCAGCTGGCACATTGTAAACGCCTCTGTCACCCGGCTGAGGTTCGGCAGCAACAAGATCAGTCTTACAGGATTCAACAATATTGCTCACCTGGAAATGACAGGTGATCCAACACTTTTGACATACAGATAAAAAAGGAGAGACAAATGGATTTTACCATACCCGAACGGACACAGACCATATGCGAGATGATGGATGAGTTTGTTAAAAAAGAACTGTATCCACTGGAAAAAGACCTGGGTACCAGTGACTGGCCCACTTTTGAAAAAGAGCTGGAAAAAAAACGTCAGAAAGTAAAACAGATGGAGCTGTGGGCCCCAAACCATCCCAAGGAGTTCGGCGGCATGGGCCTGAAACTCATGGAGCATGCCTATGTATCTGAGGTGCTGGGGCAATCCAAGCTTGGGCACTATGTGTTTGGCTGTCAGGCACCTGATGCCGGAAATATTGAAATTCTGCATCTGTACGGCACCCCTGAACAAAAGGAAAAATACCTCAAACCGTTGGTCCAGGGAAAGATCCGTTCCTGTTTTTCCATGACGGAAGTGGATCTGCCCGGGTCCAACCCTGTCATGATGGACACCACCGCTGTCAAAGACGGCAATGATTATGTGATCAACGGCCACAAATGGTACACCTCTTCTGCAGACGGTGCAGAGTTTGCCATTGTCATGGCGGTTACCAATCCTGAAAACTCCAGATATCTCCAGGCCAGCATGATTATCGTGCCTTCTGACTCAGAGGGTTTTAACCTGGTGAGAAATATTCCGGTCATGGGCCATGAAGGCAGCGGGTATTTCAGTCATGGGGAAATTTTGTATCAGAACTGCCGGGTTCCCCAGGAAAATATTCTGGGCGGTGAGGGCCAGGGATTTGTCATGGCCCAGGATCGTCTGGGTCCTGGCCGGATTCACCATTGCATGCGCTGGCTGGGTATCTGCAACCGGGCCTTTGATATGATGTGCAAACGGGCTGCGGAACGGACCATTGCTCCTGGCAAAAAACTGGCGGACAAAGATATTGTCAAGGCATGGATTGCAGAGTGTGCTGCTGATATTCAGGCGGCACGGCTCATGGTGATTCACGCCGGATGGAAAATTGATCAGGTGGGTGCTTCTGCCGCCAGAAAAGAGATCTCCATGATCAAATATGTGGTGGCCAACACCCTTCAAAAGGTACTGGACACGGCCATTCAGGTTCACGGGGGCCTTGGCATGTCTGCTGACACTGTTCTGTGCTGGTTCTGGGCCCATGAGCGGGGCGCACGGATTTATGACGGCGCAGATGAAGTGCATAAAATGTCTGTGGCCAAGCAGATCATGAAAGCATACAGACAATAATTGAGGGAATCGGCGGACAGAATCAATGGACTATCGTGAGTTTGACCAGCTTGTTCCTGATCCCCGCATGGATATCTGCAAGAATGCCTACCTGGATAATAAAGACATTATCCAGGTCAAAAAAGAAAAAATTGTGATCAAGAATCTGGAGAAGATTTTTGACGCCACTTTGAAAATTGGTATTCTCAAGGGATTCCAGGCGATGACCATGCGGGATTTGAGCCGGGTTTCCGGATTGAGTATGGGGGGATTGTATTCATATTTCCCCAGCAAGGAAGAAATTTTAACGGTATATCTGGGGCAGGGCAGGCGGATGATCCGTCAGGTGCTTGAGCACTTCATCGCCCTGCAGAACCTGCCTCTGAATAAACTGAAAACAGCCATTCAAGTGCATCTTTTTTTAACGGAAAAGATGCATGAATGGTTTTATTTTTCCTACATGGAAGCCAGGAACCTGAGCCCGGAAGAGCGGGAGCGCTCTGTTCAAAGCGAGCTGTACACTGAAAAAATATTTGAAGAGATCCTGGTGGAAGGATGTGAAAAAAATGTGTTCAAGCCGGCCAACCATACCCTTTGTGCCAGCGTGATCAAAGCGATGCTGCAGGACTGGTACCTTAAGCGGGGAAAGTATGCGCGGCGAGGGATTCATGTGGATCAGTATGCTGCATTTGTGCTGGATTTTGTCACAGCATTTTATCGTCTGGATCACCAGGCGTGAAAAAACGGTTCCGGCAGGAATTTTCTGCTGGTTTTTTGAAAGGAGTTTGGAATGGATAATCTATTTTCACTGGAAAACAGAGTTGCTGTCATCACCGGAGCCAGCCGGGGGATCGGTGAGGCCATTGCCCACATTTTCGCCCGGAATGGTGCCCACTGTGTTCTGGTCAGCCGTAAGATAGAAGGGCTGGAAGGTGTTGTGGCAAGTATCAAAGAAAAAGGGGGGCGTGCTGAGGCCATTGCCTGCAATGTGGGGGATATCGACCAGATTGATGCCCTGGTGGCTCAGATCAGGGAAAAATTCGGAAAACTGGATATCATTGTCAACAATGCCGCCACCAATCCCTATTTCGGGAATATGGACGGGATCGATGTCCCCCGGTGGGATAAAACCTTTGATGTGAATCTCAAAGGGCCTTTTTTCCTGATCCAGCGATCGATTGATCTTCTGGCAGCTTCTGGCAAGGCATCGGTGATCAATGTCAGCTCGATCAATGGGAAACGGCCTGCGCCGCTGCAGGGGGTTTATTCCATTACCAAGGCTGCCTTGATTTCCATGACCAAGGGCCTGGCAAAAGAACTGGGCGCCAGGAACATCCGGGTCAATGCACTGCTGCCGGGGTTGACCAAAACCAAGTTTTCCGCCGCACTCATGGCAGATGATGAACTGCTTGACGAAGTTTATAAAGCCATTCCCCTGGGCCGTCATGCAATTCCGGATGAGATGTCCGGTGCAGCACTGTACCTGGCCTCTGATGCATCCAGCTTTACCACAGGCACCTGCCTGACCTGTGACGGCGGTGCCCTGGCGTAAATGGCGTCCGGTTTTGTCTCTTATCCTGGTGATTGAACACGCCACAGGATATGACTGGATAAAAAACGAACGTACGTTTTTTTTAATTGACAGGGTATCTTTGATCATGTAGTTTTATCCCTTGACAATTGATCTTTACCACAATTAAAGGTTAACGTTATTAACCCAAACCCAAGGAGATGTTTAATATGAGTAGAGAAGTTGTAATCGTGGAAGGTGTCCGGACGGCATTCGGTCGTCTGGGTGGATCATTGAAAGATATGTTTGCTTCCCAGCTCGGCGGTATTGCCCTTCAGGGCCTGCTGGACAAGACCAAAATTCATGAAAAAACCCATGTGGACAGTGTGTTTATGGGCTCAGCCCTCCATTGTTCCCATTCGCTGAACCCGGCACGGCACACCATGTTGCGGACCAGTCTGCCCCAGAGCACATCTGCATCCTATGTTGAGATGCAGTGCGGCAGTGCCATTGATTCCATCAACCACGCTGCCTGGAAAATTCTTGCCAACCAGGCGGATGTTGTCATTGCCGGTGGTTTTGAATCCTACAGCCAGATGCCGTTCAAGTTTCCCTCATCCACGCCTCCTCACCGCTTGACTCCGCCCATGCCCATTATGCAGCAGAACTCTCCGGTTCCGGAAGAACAGATCGGAATGGGACTGACTGCAGAAAATCTGCAGGAGATGTATCAGGTCTCACGGGAAGCACAGGATGAATTTGCATACAACAGCCAGATGCGCGCTAAAGCAGCCATGGATGCCGGGTATTTCAAGGATGAAATCATTCCGGTTGTTTTTCCGGCCACTAAAAAGACGCCGGAACGGGTGTTTGACGTTGATGAGCATCCAAGGTCCCAGACCACACTTGACGGTCTGGCAAAACTTCCGCCGGTATTCAAAAAAGGTGGAACCGTTACTGCAGGGAACTCTTCCGGACAGAATGACGGTGCCGCATATGTGCTGATGATGTCTGCTGATAAAGCCAAGGAACTGGGGTATACCCCCATGGCAAAATGGCTGGCTGGTGCAGATTACGGATGCGATCCAAAGATCATGGGAATCGGTCCTGCCTATGCCATGCCCCAGGCGATCAAACGTGCCGGACTGAAACTGTCTGACATGGATGTCATGGAGTGCAACGAGGCCTTTGCGGTTCAAAATCTGGCTGTTGCCAAGGAAATTGAAAATATCACCGGAGAAAAGGTTGATATGGAAAAATGGAATCCTTATGGCGGTGCAATTGCATTTGGTCATCCCAATGGCGCTTCCGGCGCCAGAATCTGCATGTTTGCCATGCGCCACATGATCCGGAACGGCGGACGTTATGCGGTTTATGGATCCTGCTGCGGCGGCGGACTGGGCGTTGCAACTGTAATTGAAAATCTTCAGCTTTAATTTTTAACCATCAAGGAGAAATAAAAACATGAATATTGACGACATCAAAAATATTGCGATCATCGGCGCCGGGAATATGGGCCATCAGATCAGCCTTCACTGTGCCATCAAAGGCTATACTGTCAAATGTACTGATATCAGCCAGGATATGCTGGACAAAGCCAATGCCTTTGTTGATAAATACCTTCCGGGCCGTGTGGCCAAAGGCAAAATGACAGAAGATGAAGCCAAGGCAGTCCGTGGACGCATCAGCTTTACCGCCAGCCTGGAAGAAGCGGTAAAAGATGCGGATTATGTTATCGAGGCCGCCATCGAGGTATTGGATATCAAACGCAAGCTGTTTGCTGACCTGGATAAATTCTCACCCAAACATGCGATTCTTGCCACCAACAGTTCTGCGATTGTTTCGTCAAAAATTGCCGATGTCACCAGCCGTCCGGATAAAGTGCTGAACCTGCATTTTTTCAACCCTGCACTTGTCATGAAACTTGTTGAAGTGGTTCAAGGTCCCCATGTATCTGATGAGACCGCCCAGATCTCCATGGATCTGTGCAAGAAACTGGACAAGGTTTCCGTACATGTAAAAAAAGAGGTCAGTGGTTTTCTTTTGAACAGGATTTTCAGAGTGATCGGTCTGGAAGCCCAGTGGATGCTGGAAATGGGTGTTGCCTCTGTTGAAGATATTGACAAAGCCTGTGTGTTTGGTGCAGGTCATCCCATGGGACCGTTTACGCTTATGGATCTGACCGGTATCGATCTGGCATACATCATGGAAACAGAGCGGTTCAAGGAAACTGGCGATCCTGCAGACCTGCCAAGACCGTGCGTGGTGGAAAAATATGTCAAAGGTGAATACGGCCAGAAATCCGGTAAGGGCTGGTACGATTACAGTAAAAAATAAGATTCCGTGAGGAGAGATCAAATGGATCTTAAAACTGTTATATATACCAAGGCCGATGGCATTGCATGGGCACAGCTCAATCGACCTGACAAGCTCAACGCCTTGAATTCAGATGTGTTTAATGACATCGGAAAAGTGGTTGACGCTGTTGCAAAAGACGATGATGTCCGGGTGCTGGTCATCACCGGCGGAGAAAAAGTGTTTGCTGCCGGTGCAGATATCGAACAGATGTCCACTGGAAACATTGCAGATGCCTATAAATTTTCCGATGAAATCATTCCGGCAACTGAACGCCTGGCAGATCTTGGCAAACCAACCATTGCCATGATGTCCGGGTATGCGCTGGGAGGCGGCCTGGAAATCGCATTGTGCTGTGATTTCAGAATTGCATCGGAAAGTGTTGTTGTCGGCCTGCCTGAAATTACCCTGGGAATCATTCCCGGGGGCGGTGGGACCCAGCGGCTTCCGCGCCTGATCAATTATTCAGTGGCGGCAGAGATGATTATGACCGGCATGATGGTCAAGGCGGACCGGGCCCTTGATGTTGGAATCGTCAACAAAGTGGTTGCGCAGGATGTGCTCAAAGAGGAAGTTGTCAAGTTTGCAAAACTTCTGATGTCACGGCCGCCGATTGCCCTCCGGGCTGCCAAGGTGGCAATGCGCAAGGGCCTGAATGTGTCATTGAAAGATGGTATCTGTATTGAACAGGACCTGTTCGGTATGCTTTTCGGTACCCAGGACCAGAAAGAAGGCATGAAAGCGTTTCTTGAAAAACGCAAGCCCAGCTTTACCGGCAGATAATCTGGTTTAACCTGTCTTAAAAATCCGGATGGAGCGTTTTTTCGCTCTGTCTGGATTTTTTTATGCCCGATTGAAATTATCATATCTGGAACCGCTTCTTATTGTGGGTTTTTATTGGTTTAAAAAAACGAACGTACGTTATTTTTTTATTGACACTTTCAAAAAGGTCGTGGTATTTTATGACCATGGACTATAAACAATTCAAAAAAATAATGGAAAATTCCGAGCAGGACATTTTCCCGGACATCATTGCTGAGAACAGGGACTGTATCCGGATCAAAAAAGAAAAGACCGTAATCAAAAACCTGGACAAGATTTTTAAGGCAACCTTGAAAATCAGCAACAAGAAAGGTTTCCAGGCCATGAGCATGCGGGATCTGAGAGAAGAAACCGGTATCAGCCTGGGCGCTTTATACGCATATTTCAGCAGCAAAGATGATTTGCTGAGCATGTTGCAGAGTCAGGGCCGGGAAACCGCTGCCAGGATCATCGAACAGGAAACCCAGAAATTCACAACTCCCAGACAGCAGCTTCAGGCGTTTATCCGCACCCATATCTATTTGAGTGAATTTATGCAGCCCTGGTTTTATTTCTCCTTTATGGAGGCCAAAAACTTAAATCCCAGAGAACGTCAAAAAGCCATCGAAAGTGACCGGCAAACCGAGATGCGCCTGGAGGGAATCCTCAGGGAAGGCCAGGAGCAGGGGCAGTTCTGCCGGCGTGATATTGTTTTGACTGCCGAGATGATGAAAGGCCATTTTGCCAACTGGTATCTGAAACGCTCCAAATTCCGGAGCCGGAATATTTCTGTGGATCAGTATGTCGACTTCATGATTGAGTTTATGGAGAACTACCTGCTGACTGAACAGCCGCTTCAAATGGTTTCAGGAGACGATATATGAAACATATTATGGTTATCGGCGCGGGATTCATGGGTGCCGGAATTGCCCAGGTATGCATTCAGAGTGGTTACCGTGTACTGTTGTGTGATGTGGACCAGGCCATGCTGGACCGGGCAGAAAAGGGGCTGTTATGGTCCCTTGAAAAACTGGCTGCCAAATCCAAAATAACCGAATCGGTGGACCAGGTGATGACAAGGCTTCAAACTGCTGTCGGCCTTCCTGCAACACAAGAGATCGATCTGGTGGTGGAAGCGGTTTTTGAAGATGTTGACCTGAAAAAACAACTGCTTGAGGCGCTGGAGCCGCAGGTCAGGGCCGATACCATTATCGGCACCAATACCTCGTCGATTCCAGTGACGCAGCTGGCCTCCTTTCTGAAAAAACCAGAACGGTTTATCGGGCTGCATTTTTTCGGTCCTGTGCCATTTATGGGGCTGGTGGAAGTGGTCCGGGGCGAGCAGACTGGCGATTCCGTATATGCCCAGGGCATGGCGTTTATCAAATCACTGGGCAAACATCCGGTGGGTGTGCAGAAAGATATTCCCGGCTTTGTCATGAACCGCGTTTTTTCAGCTGCGTTCAGAGAATGTCAGGAGCTGGTGGAAAAGGGCGTTGCAACACTTGAAGATATTGATGCTGGAATGCGGCTTGGGTATGGATGGAATAAAGGGCCCTTTGAAATTGTCGACAATGCAGGGCTTGATACGGTTCTGCGGATACAAAAATCCATGAAAGCCATGGGAGAATCGTTCCTGTATTCCGATTCAAGCATTTTAGAAAACCGTGTAAAACAGGGGAAACTGGGCAGAAAAACCAATGAAGGGTTTTACCGGTATGATCCTGAAACCTTAAAAACATTATAAACTTAAGGAGAAATTTGAATGCGTACAAAACAAGAATACCTGGAAAGCCTTAAAACGAAAAACATGAATCTCTATCTGGATGGAGAAAAGGTTTCCAGAGATCATGAAGCCATTATGACATCCGCCGGAGTGATCGGTACGACATTTGACCTGGCCCAGGATCCTGAACTCCAGGATATCACCACTGCCAAGAGTCATCTCACCGGTGAAACCATCAACCGGTTTACCCATATTCACCAGAGCACGGATGACCTGCACAAAAAACAGGACATGACCCGTATGTACTGTCAGAAAGTGACCCAGTGCATCGGCCGCTGCATGGGCGTTGATGCACTGAATGCCCTGAACTGCGTTTCCTATGAAGCAGATAAGGTGAACAAGGGCAAAACCCAGTATCACCAGAATTTCCTCAAATGGCTGGAACGGTTCCAGAAAGAGGATCTTGTAGGTGCCTGTGCCCAGACAGATGTCAAAGGGCACCGCATGAAACGCCCGGCAGAACAGGATGATCCAGACCAGTACCTGCGCGTGATCGAAAAAAATGATAAGGGCATCGTGGTCCGGGGCTGTAAAGTGCATATCACCTTTGCTTCTGTGGCAGATGAAATTCTTGTCCTCCCCACCCGGTCTCTTGGCAAGGACGAAGGCGATTACGCTGTGGCATTTGCCATTGAAGCGGATCATCCTGACGTCAAACAGGTGCTTTCTCCGCATAACCTGCGTAAAAGAGGACCGGAATTCCAGCGCGGATTTGACTGGGGATTTATCGATTCCTATGTCATTTTTGATGATGTCTTTGTGCCCTGGGAAAGAGTTTTTCTTTGTGGTGAATACCAGCATGGCGGTATCTGTGCCCTGCTGTTCGCCCTGTTTCACAGACATTCCTACTCAGGATGTAAACCCGCTGTCGGCGATATGCTGATCGGTCTGGCATCGCTTGCTGCAGAGGTCAACGGTATTGACAAAGCCCCCCATGTCCGGGAAAAGATTGCTGAACTGATCACCATTGCCGAGCTGGGATATGCAGCAGGTTTTACAGCATCGGCAAAAGGTGAAGCCAAGGTTTATGTTCCAGGTGTGGGTAAAATGCCTTATGGGCCGGGGGCCTGTATTCCCGATTCCATCTACGCCAATGTGGGCCGCTGTCTTACAGGCGAGTCCGTGTTCAAGGAACAGCAGATCCTGTGTGAGATTGCCGGCGGCATGCCAGCCACTTTCCCCCATGAAGGTGATTTCCTGAATCCTGAAACCAAAGAGCTCCTGCAAAAATATGTTGCCAGAAGCGACTCTTTATCTGTTGAGGATCAGATCAAATTCTGGATGATCTTTTTTGATTATACCAATTCAGGTGCCAGCGGTGCCATTGCTTACGGCAGCATGCATGGTGGTGGATCTCCCATTATGGAGCAGATTGCCATCTACAGCCAGTATGATATGGAAAAAAGAAAAAATCTGGTGAAATCCATTGCCGGAATAAAACCCAAAGAAAAAAAATAGTTTACATTTTTTGAAATTCAGAACCGATCCCGCCAGGTCAATACATGGACCTGGCGGGATTTCTTTTTTTGGGGCGGCCCCACAGGCTGGTTTGATCTGTCGTTTGCCTCCAAACCAAGTGTTGGTAATGTACTCAAATTGTGTTAATTTGAGAATGTAACAATTACAGATGCAGCCTGCATTGATGCATTAAATCGGCTGATCATTGGTATCAAGAATACAAAGAGGGCAAGCGTCCGGGCGACTCTGCTCAGGACGTGTTTGCTCAATCTGATTGAAACAGGAGTTGAAAATGGAATTAAAAGATTATTTCGAATCCGTAAAAGGAACAGGGATTTTATCCACTGCTGACAACAGCGGTAAAGTTGATTCAGCAATTTATTCCCGCCCGCATTTTCTGGAGGGTTGCATCGTTTTTATCATGCGGGATCGACTGTCTCATAAAAACATTGAGTCCAATCCCCATGCAGTATACCTTTTTATAGAAGAAGGGCCTGGCTACAAAGGCAAGCGGTTGTATTTGACCAAAGTCAGAGAGGAGAAAAATTCAGAACAGATCGAGTCCCTCAAACGAAGGGAACAGGAATATGAATCCGAAGAAGACAGATTCCTTGTGTATTTCAGCTTAGATCAGGAAAGACCTCTGGTCGGTGACGCGTAATTGAAAATGATGGTATCCGGCATAGAAGGAAAATGCGATATCAAGGCATATGTGAGAAGGGTAATTCTGATGTGACGGTGAATTCAACCACATTCTGAAACGCGTTGACCATGACATACTGCTTCATCGTAATGCGGACAAAAGCGGTTGTGGGTTCGTTGGAAAATTCTTCCAGATGGGGGTGCTTTTTCAGGAAAGTCAGAAGCGCATTTTTTTCTTCAGTCTTTTCAACAACAAAAGCAACACCCGTACCCGTTACAGATACAGCATTGTATATGTCCTCAGCCTGATTTTTGCTGTCGTTTACCAGGACTGCAACTTTGGGATTTGCTGTCAGGTAATCGTATTTTCGGGTTGCCCGGGGCGTCAGAAAGTAGAAATGGTTGAGATCATCACTCACGGTAAAGGCAACGAGGCTGGCATAGGGTTGGTTGTCCTTCTGGGTTGAAAGAACCGCTGTCCTCTGGGACGCAAACAGGTCGGAAATTTGCTGCATGATCTGCTGTCTGGAGTGAATCATCTCATGTCCTTTTGTTATTCATCTGCCAGTCGGCAGGCTTTTGGCGGTTTTGGTCTGTGTTTTTCCGGACCACTGATGAATTCCAGGCCTGAAGCATTGACCAGTCCTTTCAGCATCCGTGTAAATAGATATTGGTGAAAAGGCAAAAGGAGATACCAGTATCCAATTCCGAGAAGCCCCTTGGGAAGGAAACGGGCAAGCAGTATCATTTCACACCTGTCTTTCGCCAGATTTTCTGTTCTTATTTCCAGAAGTGCTTCCCCCGGGGTTTTCATTTCAGCGACAAGCAGCAGCCTTGATGCGGGCTCCACTTCGAGCACCCGCCAGAAATCAAGCGCATCTCCAAGGCGGAGTTCTTTTCTGGACCGCCGGCCGCGGGACAACCCGACACCGCCGGTGAATTTATCGATGATGCCGCGGATTTTCCAGAGGATGTCCGCACCATAATAACCGGTCTGTCCGCCGATGCACACAATGGCTTCCCACAGATCCTGTGACTGCCCTTTTATCACTGCCCGGTAGCCGTCAGACAGGATCGTTCCTCCGGAGTATGATGAATCACCGTAATGGGTCCATTCCGGATACTTGATCTGTCCGGCATCTGCCCAGCAGGTATCCACCTGCTCCTGCTGTATACGATCAAGCGCTCGCCGGATGGCTTCTTCGCATGAGATCAACTCCTGGGGAATGATTCGGGTAATGCTGTTTTCCATACAGATGGTGGGCAGGCTCAACCCCTCAGCCAGGGGCTGGGCAATGGCAGCCGGAACCGGCGTGACCAGATGAATCCACAGGGATGATAATTTTGGCGTCAGTACCGGAACCGGTATCATGAAGGGAACGGGCAGCTTTGCCGTCTTTGCAAAAATACGGAACAGATCCTGGTAAGTGACAACATCAGGTCCGCCGATGTCAAATGTCCGGCCCCGTGTTTCAGGATGCGCAAGACAGCCTTTCAGATAGCCCAGGACATTGGTAATGGATATGGGCTGTGTCGGCATGCTGACCCATTTGGGGGTGACCATGACCGGAAGGCGCTCAGCCAGATATCTGAGGATTTCAAAACTGGCACTGCCTGATCCCAGTACCATTGCAGCTCTCAGTATGGTAACCGGAACCGGGCCTTTCATGAGGATGTTGCCGACCTCGTTTCTGGAAATCAGGTGTCTGCTGATGTTTTGATGATGGATATCTCCAAGCCCGCCTAGATAAATGATATGTTCCGCTCCGGCAGCAGCCGCAGCCTGTACCATATTTTCTGCTCCGATCCGGTCTGCATCCCGGTATCTGCCTTTCTGGGAAATCATTGAATGGACCAGGTAATAGATGGTTCCGCAACTGTTTACCGCATCCCGCAGGGAACCGGCATCCATAATATCCCCTTTGACCAGTTCCACACCCGGGTGCTGACCCCAGGGCCGGTCAGCCATTTTGGAGATGGACCGGCCCATGGCCCTTACCTTGAAGCCTGATGAGAGCAGGAGCGGAATCAGTCTGCCGGCGATATATCCGGTTGCTCCGGTAACCAGTACAGGCCGATGGTCTTTGTCAATCATGGTGTTTCTCCCTGGTATATTGATCTATATCTCGCATC
>JAABSK010000089.1 GCA_011390435.1 Desulfobacteraceae bacterium
GCTGGCCATTTTTTCAGCAACAGCTGCCCAGACCAATGTCATCTTTCTCGGGGGTGAACCCACCCTTCATCCGGATCTGTCTCTGGCTGTCAAAGCTGCCGGACAGATGGGGTTTAAATCGATCACCATCGATACCAACGGATATCTGTTCCATGGCATTCTGGATAAAATCACCTGCACAGACATTGACTTTCTCTCATTTTCCCTGGACGGGGCCTGCCGGGACACCAATGATGCCATCCGGGGGAAAGGTGTTTACGATACCGTTCTCAACGGCATTCAGGCTGCCCGGAAAAAAGGATTTTCCTGCTCCATGATCTATACCGTATCCCAGGACAATATCCATGAAATTCAGCAGATGCCGGATCTGATCCAATCGCTGGACATCCAGCGGTTTTTTATTCAGGTCATCGGCCTGAGGGGAAAATCATGCAGCACACCGGCAGCTGACCTTGAAAAACGGTCTTCTGTCCGGCAGGTCACCCGGGAGCTCTGGCGCTCAGTGATTCCCGAAGTGGCCCGTCGCATTGCTGCCATGGGCATTGATGTCACCTATCCCAAAGTGTTCCTTGAAAACAGCGAGCCCTTTGAATGTGCGGGGAATGTGGCAGACAACCATTTTATCTTTCCCAATGGCAGGGTATATCAATGTCCGATCTGCGAGGATTTTCCCCTGAACGCCTGCTGCATTGTCAACAATTCGCTTCAGCCTGCCCCACCCATCAATGAAAAAGACCTTTTTGGCCTGACCATTCCGGAAGGATGCGTCATGAACAAAATGATTCAGCCCGGAAACCTGTCCTATGACGCCAGTGGAAATCCAGCGTACAAGATTGCCTGCTGCCTGCTTAAAGAAGAGATTTCTGCAGGTTAAGGCGCTGCTGGCGTGAGCAGCCCGCGTCTTTCCAGGAGCGGGACTGGATCGACAATATGGCGGGGGAACCATTTTTTCCGGCCTTCATGGCCAAGGGCCAGTGACAGCAGCTCGGAAAAATGCAGTACTGGAATGGGGTGCGCGACAGTGCAGCGGATCTCCAGATTCAGGTGGCACATGGCACAGGCAGTGACAATACACTCCGCACCTGCCCGCATGGCACCAGAGACAATCTGATTGACAACCTTCCGGGCCAGTTCAGGCTTGGCCGCAGACAGATAGGTTCCGCAGCATAGATTGCCCTGGCCAAAGGGAATGACAGCGGCCCCCAGCTCACCAAGGATCTTTTCCATGATACCGTGATAATTTTGATCGTGGCGCAGATCCGGAGGCATGGCCAGCATACAGCCATAATAGGGTGCCACTTTGATCTGTTTGAGCCGGGAAGCGGCATTTTCCAGGCCATCTTTGATGCGAATCCGGTCAAAAATTTCAAAAAAATGGATGATCTCAAGATCTGCGTCAAAAGGAGTGTGCCATACCGACTCATATTCCTGTCTCAGACCTGAATCAGCCATGATGTGCCGATGGGTGGATTTAAGACGCAGCAGACAGGATGGGCAGGCAACCAGCAGCGGTCGCCCTTTGGGAGCCAGGGCAAGGTTTCGCATGGGAAGATGTCTGGCCACGCCGGCATTGATGCTGTGAGCTGAGGAAGATCCACAGCAGTTCCAGTCTTCCAGTTCGATTAACGCCACATTCACGCTTCGGCAGAACTGGAGCAGAGACGCGGTGTTCTCATGGCCGGAAGCCTTGAGTGAGCATCCAGGGAAAAAGGAGAATTCCAGCTTATTGCTGTTTGAAAATGGTTTCAATGGCATCTTGATCCTGCACCCGTGACGGGGTTAAATCCAGTTTTCGTTTTTTCAGCATTTTAAGGCCCATACCCATATCACTGAGCAGATCCCTGGTTTTCAGCTTGTAGCGCATCATGATCTCAAGCTTGTGGGTTCGGCCGTATTTTTGCACTGTGTTGAGTACTTCCGTGTGAAAATTTAAAATATCACTTTCAGCGATTTTAACATTCTTCTCCAGGGCTTTGTAACGAAGAACATCCATGACAGCCGGGATATCAATGGCCATGGGACAGCAGCTTGAACAGGTGTTGCACCCCACACAGACCCAGATGGTGGAGCAGGCCAGCACTGCCTGTTCCATGCCGAACTGAACCATCCGGATCACCCCATTGGGTGCAACATCCATGCCTTCCAGAAACGGACAGCCGTTTGCACAGCTTCTGCAGTGCAGGCAACGATTGAAATCAATGCCTGACCGGGCTCTGACCTCATCAGACAGAGCCGTGTGCTCATGGCCCTGGTGAATCATATCACTTTTCCATCCTTCCAGAAGGGGGACATGGCTCTCAGGTTTTCAATCACTGGAATCAAAGTGGCAATAATATGATCCATTTCATCGCGGGTATTATAGTGAGACAAAGAAAAGCGAATGGACCCATGGGCGGATTTAAACGGTACTTCCATCGCCATGAGCACATGGGACGGATCCAGTGAACCTGATGTACAGGCAGATCCTGATGATGCACAAATACCTTCCTGGTCGAGCATCAGCAGAATCGACTCACCTTCCACTGCATCAAATCCAATCGAAAGCGTATTGGGCAGACGCTGGTCGAGATCGCCATTAACCGATGTTCCAGGAATTTTTTCAAGCAGCTGGTTCTGAAGATAATCCCGCAGTTCCCGGACAGCGGTATTGACAACCGGCAGATTGGCCTTTGCCAGTTCACAGGCCTTACCAAATCCAATGATCGACACCGTATTTTCCGTGCCGCCGCGCCGTCCTTTCTCCTGGTGGCCGCCGATAACAAACGGTGAAAATTTAAGCCCGGAACGGACATACAACGCACCGACACCTTTGGGGGCATGAATTTTATGACCGGACAGGGACAGCATGTCCACGCTGGTTTTTTGAACGTCGATCTCCAGTTTTCCTGCGGCCTGTACTGCATCCGTGTGAAACAAAATGTGATGCTCCCTGGCTTTTTGGGCAATCTGGGCCACCGGGAAAATCACCCCGGTTTCATTGTTGGCCCACATGCATGAGACAAGGGCCGTGTCGTCACTCATGCTGTTGTAAAGAAAATCCAGGTCTAAACGCCCTTTTTTATCCACCGGCACAAAGGTAATATGGTATCCATGTTTTTTTTCAAGATGAATGCACAGATTCCGGATGGCGGGATGCTCCACTCTGGTGGTGATGATCTGTTTTTTTTCGGGAAATGCGGAAATGGCTGAGTAAACAGCAGCATTATCACTTTCCGTACCGCAGGAAGTAAAAACAATCTCCTCAGGATCTGCATTGATCAGGTCAGCCACCCGCTGCCGCGCCTGTTTGATCTTTTTCCCTACCTGATCGCCAAACGTATGCATGGAGGAAGGATTTGCATAAAGTTCTCCAAAATAGGGAAGCATCTCATCGATCACTTCATCTGCCACCCGGGTGGTTGCATTGTTGTCTGTATATATAATTTTCATTTTTCCGGTATTATCCTCTGGCTTTGACCGATTCAATCAGCTCTTCAATCCGTTCCAGGCATTTTCCACACCCACCGCCGGCCTTCAAATAATATGTTACTTCATCTGTGGTACTCAGATCATTGGCCTTTACCGCATCAATGATTTCAAGATCTGTCACATCAAAGCACTCGCATACCATTTCACCTGGTTTTTCAAGAATCTGGATGCCCCGGTAGTCGGCAATGGCTTTTTTCAATGCAGACTGTCCCATCACGGAACAGTGCATTTTTTCTTTCGGCAGCCCCCCAAGATAGTCGGAAATGTCATCATTGGTAATTTTAGCGGCTTCATCAAGGGTCAGTCCCTTGATCATCTCGGTCAGGGCGGAAGAAGAGGCCACGGCACTGGCACACCCAAAGGTCATGAACGACGCATCAACAATGGTCTCGTTTTCATCAACCTTTAAAAATAATTTCAGTGCATCCCCGCAGTTTAGCGAGCCGGTTTCCCCGATGGCATTGGCCCCTTCAAGCTCGCCAACGTTGCGCGGCTTCATGAAATGGTCTTTTACCTTGTCTGTATATTCCCACATGGATTGTCTCTCCTTACCCTCACTTGATTGAAGACTGAATATGATATCATTTTGACACGTCATTATACTTAAGGCCTAAAATACTACAAAGTGGTAGAATGTCAATGCAGACCTGTTTTTTTTGTCACCGCTCCAGCTGCACCGGCACAGACCGGCCAAGCGCGATCCTGCGGGTATCAATCTGTGTATCCCGCGTGACAATCTCCACGCCGGCATCAGCCGCCTGCCTGAGTCTTTGAGCATAGACCGCATCGATCATGGCTGCCGGTTTAAACACCCTGGCATCACTTCGCTGAATCAGAAAAAAGATCACACCGCGATGACCGTCTGCCACCAGATCTGACAATTCCTCCAGATGCTTCTGTCCCCGGATGGTCACAGCATCCGGAAACATGGCCACACCGTTTTCCACCAGTGTGCAGTTCTTGATCTCCACATAGCAGCTCTTTTTCTGCCGTGCTTCCAAAACCAGATCCAGCCGGGTGTGATCGCTTGTTTTTACTTCAGACTGAATCCTGTCGTAACCGCCCAGTTCCCGGATACTGTTTTCCTCAATGGCAGCTCTGACCAGTTTGTTGGGTACCATGGTATTGATGCCCACCATGGTCTGTTCCAGCTCAAGCAGCTCCCAGGTATATGGATATTTCCGCTGCTGGTTATCACTCAATGAAAGCCAGACAATGGAACCGGGATCTGCACACCCGCGCATGGAACCGGAATTGGGACAATGGACGGTAATGGTCTCTCCGTTCTCCAGTGTCACATCAGCCAGAAACCGCTTGTAGCGCCTGATCAGGGTCGCTCGAATCAGAGGGGGCAGAATAAAGCCAGTATACGACATGTTATGATCGTCCTTTTCAGATTATTTGTAAATTATTTTTTTCAATTGCGCGATGTTCAGGTGGCGCTGAATTCCAAACCGGGTCAGACAAAAATCATATTTTACCGGATCCTGGGGATTGACAGCTTTGAAGCCACTGGTGATTTCCAGAGCAGTCCGCCGGTCGCAGGATTTGCGCCGGGTAAATCCCAGCAGCTGTCCTGCTCGGTACATGTGGGTGTCCAGAGGAACCACCAGGCTTGAAGGCGATATCCGGTTCCAGCCGCCAGGATCCACGCAGTCACAGCGCACCATCCAGCGCAGAAACAGATGACTGCGTTTGCAGGCTGACGATTTTTGAGGATCTGCCATCAGATGTCCTGTTTTTTCAGGCGCTGCCATCTGTTGATAAAAATAGATCAATCCATCTTCAACAGTTGCACCAGCCGCTTGCATGCCCTGACAGAAACAGTTTTCCAGGGTACCGAACCGCTTTAAAATCCGTTTGATCTCCCACAGCAGATGAACCAGATGATCGGATCGTGCAAACCGGTAAACAAAGCCGCTGAAATCCGCTGCCATTTCTTTTCTGGAACGGATGCCCAGATATTCCAGTGGCGTGGGTTTCAGCTTTTCAAGGACCCTGCCGACGGTTTTCATGATCATTTCCACCCGGCCGTAGGCCAGGCTGGCAGCAATCAGACCGACGATTTCCCGATTTGCTGCATCGGGATAGTCGTACAAAAACAGCAAGGGATCCGGATCAACATATTCCCGTATATTGTACTGCTGATACAGACGATCAAGCTGGAATCTGATCTCAACCCGATCCTTTTTTGCCATATCGTTTTCCATACAAGCGATAAACAAGCAATTTAAAGGCCAGAAAACCCGGCAGCCATAAATTACCTTGACACACTTTTGAAGAAGGCTTTAATATAAGGGCTTTATAAAAACCATTCGATTCAGGAGTAAAAAACGATATGCTGCACAATAAAAAAATAGGATTTATTGGAAGCGGAAATATGGCTGAAGCATTGATCAGCGGACTGGTGCTTTCCGGATCAGCAAACGCCCACGATATTCTCTGCTCTGACGTTACTCAGGACCTTCTGGATGCTGTTCAGAAAAAATATGGCATATCCACCACCACGGACAACATGGCAGTGGCCGAACAATCAGAGATCATCATCTACGCGGTCAAACCCCAGATTCTGGGTGAAGTGCTCAAACAGACCGCTCCGGCGCTGGATGATACAAAACTGATCATCTCCATTGCCGCTGGCGTTCCGTTGGCTGCCATTGCAGCAGGACTGCACAAAAACCTGCGTCTGATCAGAGTCATGCCCAACATCTGTGCGTTTGTCAAAGAAAGCGCCACTGCCATTGCAGCAGGCGAATTTGCAACTGAAGCAGATATGGTCCAGGCCAGAGCTATTTTTGATTCTGTGGGAAAAACAGTCTTTATCACGGAAAAGATCCTCATGGATGCTTTTACCGGTCTGAGCGGCAGCGGTCCAGGCTATATTTTCACCATCCTTGATGCCATGGCAGATGCAGGCGTCAAAATGGGCCTTTCCAGAAAAGACGCCCTGTTTTTATCGGCCCAGACCATGCTGGGATCTGCAAAGCTGCTGCTGGAGACAGGTGAAACACCCGGCCAGCTCAAAGACCGGGTGTCCTCTCCCGGCGGAACCACCATCGCCGGCATTCATTCACTGGAACAAGGAAGTGTGAGAGCCACCATTATCAATGCTGTGGAAGCAGCCACAAAACGCTCCAAAAAACTGGGCGACATGATGGTTCAAAGCTTTATTGAAAACAGTAAAGAATGATCCTCGCCCATTATACATCAAGCTCTTTTTTCAACCAGTCCCTGATCCGGCCGTCAACTGCATATACGCCTTTGTATTTGCCAATACCGTCCATAAACTCTTTTTCAAGTTTCTCAGGCAGCCGGAAATTCCCCATCTCCTCTGAATCAAACCCTTTTCGCCGCACCAGGGTCAGAATCGGGGGTTTTTTCCAGGTATTGATCACAAAATAGACCGTCTCGTTGGAGTTGTCCCTGGAATTGTAATAGCGCTGGGATCGCAGCGGCCCCCATTCAAGGTGCAGCGCAATGGCCTCTTCCGGGGTCATATCCCAGTCCACGGCATTGATCAGGTCATAATTTTTTTTAATATCTTTCAGGCTGCTCATGATTGTCCTCCGGTTTTTTTAGATTTCCGTCACCATCCATGAAAACAATGACGCAAATAGCATGCCGGAACAAAACCGGAAATACAGAAGGCTTTATAATGGGGCGACAGCGTTGGCAGGAGATGCACTGCAGCAATAGATGAGACACAACAGGCGAGACACTGTTGTCTCGCCTGTTGTATTGATTACAGATTTACCAGTTTTCACACAGCAGCTCAAAAAAACCAGACGGTTTTACACAGGCCGGACATTTTGATGGTGCTGATTTTCCAGTGTGGATATAACCGCAGCTCAGGCATCGCCAGGAGTGTTCATCATCCCGTTCCAGAACGCGACCGGTTTCAATATTCCGGGCCAGCTCACGATAAAATTTTTCATGGTGTTTTTCAGCCACAATAATGGTGTTGAATGTATCCTCAGCCCTTGCAAATCCTTCCTGCGCAGCGATTTTTGCAAATCCGGCATACATCTCTTCTGCCACATATTTTTCCAGTGCCGCAGCAGACAGAAGATTTGAACGGGTATCACGGATCACACCTGTGGGAAACTGCCATTTGATTTCGAGCTCACCTCCGTTAAAAAACTTGAAAAACCGCAACGCATGTTCATACTCCTGGGCAGCAGTTTCATCAAAAATTTTTGCAATCTGAATATACCCTTCATCCCGGGCTTTGGTTGCAAAAAAATTATACCGTGTCCTGGCCTGGGCTTCCGCAGCAAACGAGGTGTGCAGATTGACTGCGGTCCGGCTTTGTCTGAACAAAGGCATCGTATCCTACTCTTCGATGGTAATGGCTTCTGCACCGCATTCTGCAGCAGCCTTACGCACGACATCTTTCAAGTGTTCAGGAATGGGATCGAGTTTCACTGTGGATATCAGCTGATCCTCGTCATACTCGAATACTTCAGGACAAAGGTCATTACAATTTCGATCTCCCATGCACATTTTACTGATGGTCACTTTCATTTCAAAAAAATCCTCCTTAAAATCAATTAAACGATCTGTTTTCACATTCAGTGATGATTGATTGCCAAGGCCTTATTCAACCCTATTCCGTGCTTCATTGCAAGGACAAACGCTTCATCCATGACAGAATAATGAATCATATACCGGCGGAACAATCGCCGTGACCCTGGTCCGGTGTTCAACAGACCTGCCACTGTTCTTCCAGGAACATCAGATGGGCAGGCTCCCGCTGATCAGCACCAGGTGTTTTCCCATAGTTCAGCCAAGCGCCTTGAACCCTTTTTTGCCGGCACCGCATACCGGACATTTCCAATCATCTGCCAGGTCATCAAAAGGCACTCCCTTTGGAATTCTGCCTTTACGATCGCCTCTGTCCGGAGTATAAATATATCCGCAGTTGGCGATCTGACACTGATACATCTCTTCAGGCGCTGCTGCCATTGAAATTTCCTTAAGTTACCGTGTTGATACAGCTGAATCTACTCCTGGGTCTCTTCAACATCCGCATCCATGATCATCATGCACTCATGGCACTCAAGCTCAACATTGGGGACATCACCATAGCGCTTTTTGAGCTCTTCTTCAGACAAATGCGAAATGCCGGAGCAGCCGCACTGGGGACAGGATGTTTTAATCCGGTATTTTTTAGGCATAACCTGCTCCTTATTTTTTTCCTCCGGTGATCTGAGGGTCATTGGGCTTGCCGTCACAATCCGGTGTGTAACATGAATTGTCGACAAACGTACAATCATTCTTACAGGATGGACAAATCTCCGGAGGTGTGTCGGCTTCAAGGGTATATCCGCATGTGTTGCATAACCAGCTGACCATTTTTTTCTCCTTTTGTTAAGCGTGTTGATAGATTGACCGATCTTCCGGCCGGATATAATTTCTTATTAAAATTATCAAATTCATGCTATTGATAACATAGCAGCAAACTTTCACAAAAACAAATTGATCCATAAAAAAATAGATCATTCAAAAAGGAGAGGCACATGCTCAAAGCACAGGACATCATGTCAACCCAGGTGATCACCATCACACCGGATATGGAGGTATCAAAAGCCGTTGAAATCCTGTTGAAAAACCATATCAACGGTGTCCCGGTGGTCAATGATGCCCATGAACTGGTGGGAATTCTATGTCAGAGTGACCTGGTTTATCAGCAAAAAGAAATCCCCATACCACTGATTTTCACCATTCTGGACAGCATTATTCCGCTGTCCTCCTCCAAAAAACTGGAAGAAAGTCTTCAGAAAATATCTGCTGCAACTGTCAAGCAGGCCATGGTAAAAGATCCGGTAACGGTGACGGCCCAGACCCCGGTATCGGAAATCGCCAGCCTGATGGTGGAAAAACATTTCCACACCCTTCCGGTGGTGGACGGTAAAAAGCTGGTGGGGATCATCGGAAAAGAAGACATTTTGAAAACCCTGGTTGCAAAAGCCTCTTCATAGTCAATCAACGCCCCGGATCGGGCAGGTTTTCTGCCTGAGCCATTCTGCCACATCCGGGGCAAGATGATCGCAGAGGGCGTTATAAACACTTTCATGATAAGCATTGAGATAGGCAATCTCGTCTGAATTCAAAAGGGAGCTTTCGATCAAAGGCGTTTCAAAATGACACCAGGTCATGTTTTCAAATTTCAGAAACCTGCCAAACGTATTTTCAAACGCGTGATCCACCAGAATCATGTTTTCCAGTCGGATGCCATATTGTCCATCCCGGTAAATCCCCGGTTCATTGGTCAGCAGCATGCCCTTTTCAAGGGGAACATCCGTTGGATGCGGACTGATGCGGGCAGGTCCTTCATGAACACACAGAAAAAACCCTACGCCATGGCCGGTACCGTGACCAAAGTCCATTCCCTGATCCCACAGGTGACGACGGGCCAGCGCATCGATCTGGAATCCTTTTGTTCCTTTTGGGAAAAAGGCAGTGGCCACTGCAATATGGGCCTTGAGCACCAGTGTATAGTCTGCCTTTACCTGTTCAGAAGGGGTGCCCATGTAAACAGTCCGGGTGATATCGGTTGTGCCGGTCAGGTAGTTCCCGCCGGAGTCGATTAAAAACATGCCAGACCCATGGATCAGGGCATTGCTCTGATCTGTGGCAGTATAATGACACATGGCTGAATGGGCCTTCCAGGCCAGAATCGGATCAAAACTGTTGTCAACGAACCGGTCCTGTTCTGACCTGAAGGCATATAGCTGCTGTGCTGCAGACTGTTCTGTCATCTTATCCCCATCTTTTTGATGGTCCAGCCAG
>JAABSK010000090.1 GCA_011390435.1 Desulfobacteraceae bacterium
GCCCATGGTGCCGCCACCGATGATCCCCACAGATTTGATCTCCCGTACCGGAGTGTCTTTGGGCAGGCCATCAACCTTTGCTGACATCCGTTCTGCAAAAAACATGTGGCGCAGGGCAGCGGACTGGCTGGAATCTTTCAGCTCAAGAAACAGCTTGCGCTCTTTGGCAAGCCCTTCTGCCATGGGAAGGGTCACTGCCGCTTCCACGCAGGTGATAATATGCTGAGGCGCCAAAAGTCCGCGAAAGCGCCGGGTAGCTGCAGCGCGGTAAGTATCAAAAAAATCAGCCGGGATGGATGCAGGATCAATGGTGATATCACTGACCCGTCGAAGCGGTGCATTCTGCGCAACCAGTTCCCTGGCATAGGCCAGGGCATTTTCCAGAAGATTGGAATCAAAAACCGTGTCGATCAGTCCCAGTTCCCGGGCTTTGCCCGCAGGGATGGGGGTTCCGGAGGTGATCAGATCCAGTGCCGCCTCCACACCAGTCAGCCGTGGCATGCGCTGTGTGCCGCCGCCACCGGGCAGAAGCCCGAGTTTCACTTCAGGCAGCCCCACCATGCCGGAGGAAAGCGCACACCGGTAATGACAGGCCAGTGCGGTTTCAAGTCCACCACCCAGTGCTGTGCCGTGCATGGCAGCAATCACGGGTTTTTTTGAGTTTTCAATGGTGTCGAGCACATCAGGAAGATGCGGTTCCATCGGCGGCTTGCTGAACTCGGTAATATCAGCCCCTGCGATAAAAGTGCGGCCTTCACAAATAATGACAACGGCTTTGGTATCGTCATTCTGTGCGGTTTCAATGGATGTTTTGATACCGGAACGAACCGCTGCGGACAAGGCGTTCACCGGTGGATAATTGATTGTGATGACGCCGATCGTGTCTGTGACGTTATATGTTACAACTGACATATGTTCTCCTTTTCACTGTTACAGGTTTACAAGCGTTCAATGACCGCAGCGACACCCTGGCCGATACCGATGCACATGGTGGCAAGGGCATATCGACCGCCGGACCGTTCCAGCTGACGCAATGCAGTCATGACAATTCTTCCGCCGCTGGCTCCCAGGGGATGACCAATGGCAACCGCGCCCCCATTGGGATTGACCCGCGGATCATCAAAAGCGATGCCCAATTGTTTCATGCAGCCAAGGGCCTGGGTGGCAAAGGCTTCGTTCAATTCCAGAACATCCATGTCGTTCAGGGTCAGCCCGGCCCGATCCAGTGCTTTTCTGCTGGAGGGAACCGGCCCCAGCCCCATCACCCGCGGGGGAACCCCGGCAATGGCACCGGAAAGGATACGGCCCCGGGGTTTGATACCGGCTTTTTTACCCACAGATTCATTTCCAATGATCAGTGCGCAGGCACCGTCGTTGATTCCGGATGCATTTCCAGCAGTGACCACCCCGCCCTTGAAAAGGGCCGGCAGTTTCTGAAGACTTTCCAGATTGGTCTGTGGCCGGGGATGTTCATCCGCATCCAGAAGCAGTGGCGGTTTCTTGCGGCCTTGCGGCACGTCAATGGGAATAATCTCATCCACAAAATACCCATCTTTACGGGCGGCTTCATATTTGGTCTGGGATGCCAGGGCAAACAGATCGGTCTCCTCCCGGGTGATACCCAGATCTGCTGCAATATTGTCTGCCGTCTGAGGCATGGAGTCGGCCCCGAACTGGGCTTCAATTCTGGGATTGGTAAATCTGGCACCCATAGTGGAATCAGCAATCTGCTGGTTGCGTGCAAAAGCTGTGGTGGCTTTGGAAATAATCAACGGCGCCCGGCTCATGGATTCAACACCACCGGCAATGAACAGATCGCCCTCATTGCATTTAACGCATCGTGCCACATCCAGCAATGCCGCCAGGCTGGAGCCGCACAGCCGGTTTACGGTAATACCGCCGGTTTCAATGGGCAACCCCGCCATCAGACCAGCAAAACGGGCAACGTTTCTGCAATCCTCTCCTGCCTGATTGGTGTTTCCGATGATAACATCTTCATACAGTGCTTTGTCAAACCCGTTTCGATCCACCAGGGTTTTAATGACATGGGTCAGAACATCATCCGGCCGCAGAGGGGATAAGGCACCACCGTGACGGCCGAAAGCGGTTCGTCCCAGATCATAGATATAGGCATTGGACATTGGAATCATCTCCTTTAAAGTATTGAATTAATGCGGCGTTTTTATATTCTGCTATGCAAAATTATATTTTGCATAATTACAATAAATATGATATCTCTGTCAAGAATAAAATAAGAGAATGGCTGGGGTGCTGCCGGGAATTCCTGACAGCCAATTCGTTCTGCAAAGTGAAACTCTTTTTCGTTTTTGAATGTTGCAGTTTTCACAAAATGCAGATACAATCCGCCAGCTTCATGAAACATGACCCTGCATAAGGATAACGCCATGGCGATAAAACCAGAAACAACTGATATTGAACTCCAGATGGGACTTGAACACCTCACTGGAACTGCAGCGGTCAAAGACCGGCAGTTTGTCACCGCCCTTGCCAGGGGCCTGGAAGTGCTCCGATGCTTCAAAGCGGAAGACCCGCTTCTGGGAAACCAGGAAATCGCCGAACGGACCGGCCTGCCAAAACCCACGGTTTCCAGACTGGCCTACACCCTCACCTCCCTGGGATATCTCAGATACTCTAAAAACCTTCGCAAATATCAGCTGGGAACAGCTGTTCTCTCTTTTGGTTACGGGCTGCTGACCAATATGGAAATCCTCCAGATTGCCCGGCCGCTGTTCCAGGAACTGGCCGACTATGCCCAGGCTGCCATTGGCCTGTGCGCCCAGGACCGGCTGAGTATGATCTACCTTGAAAACATCTATCCCAACACCAATGCTGTTGTGCTGCGGCACCGGGTGGGTGACCAGATCCCCCTTGCCACCACTTCCACTGGCCGGGCATACCTGTGCGCCATTGATGAAGCCGACCGGAACTATCTGATGGAACAGGTCCGGCTCAGGGATGAGGTCAACTGGCCGGAAATCAAGGCAGGCATTGAAAAAGCCCTTGAAGATTATCAAAAACACGGCTACTGCCTGTCTCTTGGTGAATACAGCAAAGGAGTCAATGCCATTGCCGTTCCCATCCGCACCCCGGCCAGCAGCTCCAGTATCATGGCCATCAGTGTCGGTGCGGCTGCTTTTCAGCTCAGCCGGAATATCATTGAAACCGATATCGGCCCACGACTGGTGCACATGGGCCGGCAGATCGAGTCCCAGATCTGCAGGACGTAACGCCGGGTGACCATGAATTCAAAGAATCAGGATTCAAAAGACCGGTCCAGGCAACTGCTCAACGGCTATTTTCAAGCGGCTGCAGACAATTTGACCACTGCTCTGGATACCCGCGGCATCACCCCCCAGACACTGTCTGCTGCCATGTCATCCTTTATCCAGAGTCTGCTGGAACCTCCACAGGAAATTGCCTGCAAGCCATCCTGCGCCTATTGCTGTCATCTCCGGGTGGGCGTGTCCATAGCAGAAGCGGTTGTCATCTTTCTTCAGATCAAGGCCAATGCGACTGACCAGGGACTGGCCCATTTAAAACAGCGGGTGACTGCCACGGATGATGCCGGAAATACCCTGAAGGAATCCTGGTGGCGCACCACCCAATCGCCCTGTCCGTTTCTGGATGTTCCCCAAAAAAACGTCTGTCTGATTTATGCGCTGCGCCCTTTTTCCTGCAGGGCCTACCATTCCACAGATGCAGGCGTGTGCCAAAACGGATTTGACACCGGTAAAAAGATCCAGATTCCCTGTTTTCCCCTGTACCGGGCCGCCACTGACATGTATGCCACCGCCTTTATCCAGGTTCTGGCACAAAAGGGACTGTTTTCCTATCAGGTGGGATTTGTCCGCGCACTGCGGCTGCTGTTTGACGATGAATCCATCATCCAGAAGTGGCTGGAAGGACACAACGCCTTTATCAGCGCAAAACTGTCTTAATAGTTCATCCGGCAAGGAATCACACCGCGGACACCGCCGCGGGGACTGGGTGTATCCCCGTCTCGGCGGGGAATCAGATGAATGTGGCAATGAAAGATGGTCTGTCCTGCAGACCTGCCGATATTGGTGCCGATATTGAATCCGGTAATGGTGGAATCTCTGGCAGCCATCTCCCGGGCAATCACTCCCAGCAAATGATCTGCATCTTCTTTTTCTGTCACTGTCATCTGGAAATAATCAGGGCAGTGGCGCCGGGGAAGCACCAGCAGATGACCCGGGGTCACTGGGAAACGATCATCAATGGCCACAACAGACTGATATTCAAAGACAATCCTGGACTGGATCGCCTCATGACAGAAAATGCATGAATCTTCCTGCGCATCTGTCATTTGCATCCCCCCTTTTTTTTAACGGTCAGGGTTTACAAACCCCGCACGGCTTATACCCTTTTTCAACGGCAGCTTTTCTGCTGGAAAACACAGCCGTGCATTTTTTGCTGGCAGCAAACTTGCAATCAGGTGCATGAAAAACAAGTGAATCTTCGTTTCCCACCAGGCCAGCGTCACCAGCGTCACTGGTTTCAGTGACATTGTCTGGTTTTTCCTCAACCGGCAGCACAGCCTCAGGCACCGATTCTGCCTGCGGCGCTTCTATTTTTTCAGCCACAGACGTCTCCTCTGCAGACGGCAATGTTTTCACCTCAACCACAGGGGACGCTTTTACCGGTGGCGGTGTTCGCTTCTCAGTCGCTGGCGGTACTTGTACAGACGAAACTTCCCCAGGCACTTGTTCAAGCGGCGCTGGTTCAGATTTCCGGAACCGTCCGGGAATCAGGTGGCTGCGGTTCATGTAAACCGCAACACCGCCTCCCACCAGCAGTCCCACAGGAATCATTCCTGCCATCAGCTGTAAAAACGATGTCAGAAAAATAGAAAACAACACCACACCCATCACCACTGCAACAGAACCGCCAATCATTTTTTTCATAAACTGACTCCTTGATTCACGCCTGGCACCCTGCAGGCTTCCTGTCTTTATCTGGATATCATTTTTTCCTGATGTATTTAGTTTTATTGACCTTAACTTGTCAAGGAATAGATGACGGAATTGCGGGATGTCAACATGATTCATATTTCTGGACATCACCCAAAAAAAACCGGAATCAGGAAACTGCCGACTTGCAGCTGCCTGATCCCGGTATCAATCAAACCCCGGTGGCTGGGGAAATTTTTGGTTACATCAAAACACAGGTTTTGGAACGAAGTCCACTGTCCTTGGCAACAGCCTGATAGCATTCACTGCGCTCTTCCATGCTGGTTGTACAATAGTCACAGGATCTTAACGCATTGGTCATCCGGTTTTTTTCAAGCGCACAGCACATGGCTGCTTTTTTCTTTCGATATGATTTCATGGGTCACCTCCGAATCATCTCAATTATATGACAGGGGATAAATTTTTTCCTGTCATGGATAGAAGATAAGACCGGATTGACAAAAAATCAAATAAGGAAAACGCCTTTTTAAAGCCCGATAAGATTTCCAATGGATTCAACCACTGTGAACCCTCCGCCCATGCCGCTGTCAGAATTCATCAGCACAACAACCGAGCATCCTTTTTTGCTGTATGCACCGGTATGATAACCAGGGAGATCACCGTCATGGCCGATATAGCCATTGTTTTTTTCAATACCAAGTCCATATTCTTTATTTTCCGTGCCGGTTGGAACAAACGCCTTCATCAGCGCACCGCTTTCGTCTGTTAAAAGGGTTCCATTTGTAAGTGCTTTAAGCCAGATCATTACATCAGAGGAATGGGAGATGATATCTCCATATCCCTGGCCCTGCCAGTTGCTCTGGCTGTGGTCTTTGAGCCAGCCGCCTGCCGGCATTTTTTCAGGTATTTCTTTCATGAGATTGAAATTAAAGGCATATCCTCTGGCATAGGGTTCTTTGATTGAATGTTCAGTTCTTTCGGGAATGTATGAATTTGTCATATTCAGTGGACGAAAAATATTTTCCGCAACAAATTTTTGATAGGTCTGCCCTGAAACCGTTTCAATGATCTGTGACAGAATCAGATATCCTGTGTTTGAATAGTCGTATGCTGAAGGGGGTTCTTCAACCGGAACGCCATAGCTGATCTTTTCTTCAATTGTCCATTTTTTTGAAGGGGTGTCATAGTTTGTATTGTAAAATTCCGGATTCCGTATAAAGTCCGGAATTCCTGAGGTATGGTTTAAAAGCTGTTGTATGGTAACCTTGTTTTTGGTTGATATTTGCGAGTCAGGGATCCATTTTTCAATTGTATCATCAAGGGTAAGACGGCCGCGATCCCTTAAAATCAAAATTGCAGAAGCGGTTATGGATTTTGTAATACTTGCAATTCTGAAATTCAGATCTTTCACCATCGGCGTTCCTGTCCAGTCTGAAACATTTTCAATTTCAGTATGATCTGCTTTTGAAAGTCCTGTTAAAACGCTGACGAGGGTATTGTCTTCGAGTAAAACCTTGATATCCATTCCTGCAACTTCAAGATAATCCCTTGCAAAAAGGGCTGTTCTTTCAATTTCGGTTTCAAGCCATGATGTGTGTGTTTGAGGTGGGTAAAGGGCCTTTGCCATTTCAAAGAAAAGATCGGTTGCATCCCCTCCGGTTTCAACTTTCTGGCCGTTAACAAACGCTACCATATAACTGCCCTGATATTCAAACAGTGCCGTTGTATAGATTCCTGCATAGTCTCCGCCATGGCCTTTGGCTCCGTTAAGACTGATTGTTCCAAGTCCGTACCCGGCGATCTGATTCCGGATAAACGCGCCTTTCATTTCAAACATGAGATTTCTGCTGTTTTCGCTTAACAGTCTGCCCTGATAAAACGCTTTGAGCCAGACAACCATGTCATTTGCATTTGAAATCATGTCTCCTGCAGCGCCGCCCCATGAGGGATGAAAGTATCTGCTGAAATCTTCCGGGCCGTCATCTGAAACAAGATATCCTCTGGCAGCATTTGACGGAAGTGAAAAAGAAACTGGCACATACGTGTTTTCAAGAGAAAGTTTTTTGCAGATATGTTCATCAATATAACTGCTGCGGCTTTTTTTTGATATCGTTTCAATAATTTTACCCAGAATAATATAGTTTATGTTTCTGTATTCAAAAGAAAGGTCTGGCGCATCTTCTGCCGCAACAAAAGCGATCAGCTCCGCAAAAGTCCACACGTGTTTGGGATTGTCTTCCATTTCTTGCTGAAATTTTTCAGCGTGGTGATAATCTGAAAGACCTGAACGCATCATCAAAAGGTTTTTAATGGTAATATTTTCTCCGTTTGGAACCATTCCCGGAAGGATTGAATCGATTGTATCTTCAAGATCAAGTTTTTTTTCATCGTATAACATCAGTATTGCGGTGGCGGTAAATGTTTTGGTCACGCTTCCAATTCTGAAAACAGAATCCGCACGCATCAGGGTTTTTTTATCAATATCTGAAAAACCTGAAGAATAGATTCTGGGAGAAGACGCACCTGTTGCAATGGCAAAGACAGCGCCGGGAAGGGAAAGTTTTTCCACAGCCTGCGTTAAAATTGTTTTGGGATTTTTTTGATCTTCATCATCTGGTTTGTCAGTACAACCTGAATCAAAAAAACATGCCAGCAGAATCGACAAAATAAAAAACAACAATTTTGTGTTTTTTTTAAACGGTGATACCTTCATTTTTTTCCTTTTGATGAATCGGTGTCATGCTGATCTGAACCTGCTTTTTCCGCTGCAGGTGTGACCACACGCACTTCTCCCAGTTTGGGAAAAATCTGGGACATGGTGTCCAGGTAGAGCTTTTCCCGGTTGATCTGCTGTGCGGCATCCGACTCAGAAAGTCTGGACAGAAAACGAGCGGTAAGCCCCTGGGCATGCAGGATCTGCTCATTTTTGTAGCTTTGTGCCGCCCTGATCATCTCTCCGGCATTGCTCCTGGCCTCCGGGATAATCATGTTCCGGTAAGAATTGCCTTCGTGCACCATTTTCTGCCGGTCCACTTTGGCATTGATGACATCATTGAAAAACGGCTGAATTTTCAACGGCGGATTGATCTCTTTGATTTCAACAAACGAGATACCGATACCGGCCTTTAAAAAATCCAGCTGGGATTGAAGCTTGCTTTTCACTGCCATCTCAATTTCATTTTTCCGGATGGTTAAAATATCATCCACCGGCAGTATCAGAAGATTGTGAACAATGGCGGATGCTGCGATATTTTTAATAAAACTTTCATTTTCAGCGGTTTTCAACCCCCTGAAAAGATAGTCCACCGGGTTGGTAATGGTATATTTAATGAGCATGGTGGTCCGGACAATATTGTTATCGCCGGTAATGCAATAGGGTTCGAACTTTGCGCCCGGGTCTGTCGGATCGGCAGCTTGATCCGTATTCTCAATCTTGCTGGCAAAGGAATCCACAACAACGGTTTTCATCTGCTTTATCGGTACCTTGTCAACCCGTCCCAACGGCCAGGGCGCAATATAGTGCACCCCTGGCTGAACATTGCTGTCATGGATTCTGCCAAGATACTGGGATACGGCAATCTCATCCCTGTCCACATAAAACATACCGGTATTTTTGCCGGGAACGCCTTTGACCAGATAAATTGCCATCAGAACCCAGAAAAGCCATTTTAAATATGTAAACAGCAAGCGGTGCAGAGCGTGCCGGATCTGACTGCGGATCACACCATCTGACATGTTTACGGCTCCTTTTTCTCCAGTTGAAAGTGCTCGAACAACGGGGCATCGGTTGACAGAATCAAAGTGGTATCGCTGTTGAACAGCTTTTTATATGTTTCAAGCGACTGCAGAAACGAAAAAAACTGAGGATCTTTGCTGTAAGCGTCTGCATACAGTTTCATGGCGATATTGTCCCCCTGGCCCTTAAGGATTTCCGATTCCCTGAACGCCTCGGCCTGGATGGCTGAGGCAACTTTATAGGCATCAGACTTGATTTTCATGGCTTCTTCCTGTCCTTCAGCCCGAAGCTTTGCGGCTTCTTTGTTTCGTTCAGACTGCATGCGCTGGTAAACCGCCTCCAGCACAATGGAAGGATAGGCCAGCCGCTGGATACCGACCCCGGAAATGGCAATACCGTATTTTTCAATTGATTTTGAGTTTGTGTTTTGTTTGAGTTTATCTTCAATGTCTGGAAGGCGGGTAATACCGGTCTCTGAATTAATAATGTCTTCTGTGCGGTAGTCCCCCAGCAGAATTCCCAGCTGGGAAACCACCATTTCCGATAATTTTTGAACCGCATTTTCAGGATATCCAATGGCCTGGAAGAACAAAAGCGGATTCACCACGTTCCAGGCCACATAGCAATCTGCAATAATGGGATTCTTATCGCCCAGCAGCAGCTGGATCGGGGTGGTTTCAAAAATCGCGATCCGTTTGTCAAACCGGTTCACCCTCTGAATACCAAAGGGAAGTTTCATATAACATCCGGGTGCGTCCATCTGCTTTACCGGACGGCCGAACTGGGTGACAATGGCATATTCATATTCTTTAACAATGAAAAATGAAAAAGCAAGGCTGACAACGATCAGAAGGCTTCCGCACACCATCATCAATTTCAATTTCATGATTATTATCTCCTGTCCGCTCTGAAAAGAAATTTTTCATTATAGATTTCTTTTGAACTGATCCCTGTTTCAGGATCGATGATGACTCTGCTGCCCACCGGGGTGATGGCTGTCAGGACCGACTGGTAGAAGAGAACGGGTTTTAAAATTTCAGGATCTGCTGTAAAGCCCTCCTGCTGCAGCAGGTATTGCTGGGTTTCGCCGACAGCCCTTTTCGTGGTGTCATCCACATAAATTTCAGCTTTTTTCAATTCCTTATAGGTTTCACCCCGTGTCCGGGGAAGGTATTCGTTTTTAAACGCCAGGGCCTCATTGAGCAGTTCCTCTTTTTTCTGCAAAGCAGCCACCACTTCTTCAAAGGAGGCGGAAACCATTGCCGGTGGATGGAGGTCCTGAACATAGAGCCCCAGGATCTCAATTCCGCTGTTAATTGCATCCAGTGCCTGCTGGAGGTCTGCACCTACCCGGTTGATCC
>JAABSK010000091.1:0-7461 GCA_011390435.1 Desulfobacteraceae bacterium
CTGGCAGTGATAATATCCGGGTCAGACCCCTTGCCCAGAGCCACAAGCCCGTCTTCCTTCAAGCGGACCGTAACCTCGCCCTGGGCGTCTGTGCCTTCGGTCAGGGCGGAAACCGTAAAGCGCAGCAGCTCCGACTTGGTGTCGGTGAGCATGGCAATGACGTTATACACCGCGTCAATGGGGCCGTTTCCTTCACTGGAACCTTTAACAGTGCGGCCGTTGATGGTCAGATGAACTGTTGCAGCAGGAAAGACCCTGTTGCCGGAAACCACATGGACATATTCCAGAGCGAACACTTCTGAAGATCGCAGCACGCCTTCGTTGATCAACGCTTCGATATCTTCGTCCTGGATCGTCTTTTTCTTGTCTGCAAGCCGTTTGAACTGTTCAAAGGTCTTGTCAAGGTCTTCTTTGGACAGATTGTATCCCATGGCTTGAATGTGGGTGTTCAGTGCATGACGGCCGGAATGTTTGCCTAAAACCAGATTGTTTTTGCTCAGGCCGATGGTTTCCGGCTTCATGATCTCATAGGTCATGGGATTTTTCAGCACCCCGTCCTGATGAATACCGGCTTCATGGGCAAAGGCGTTGGCACCCACAATCGCCTTGTTGGGCTGAACCAGAATTCCGGTGATCATGCTGACCAGACGGCTGGTGGGATAAATGCGGGTGGAATCGATGCTGGTGGTGAACGGAAAAAAATTGGGTCGGGTGTGCATGGACATGATCACCTCTTCCAGAGAGGTGTTGCCTGCCCGTTCTCCAATGCCGTTGATGGTGACCTCCACCTGACGGGCTCCGGCTTTGACAGCGGTCAGGGTGTTGGATGTGGCAAGTCCCAGATCATTGTGGCAGTGCACGCTCAGAACTGCTTTGTGCATGTTGGGCGTGTTTTCCATAACATATTTGACCAGCTGCCCGAACTCTTCAGGGATGGCATACCCCACCGTGTCCGGCAGATTAATGGTTGTGGCGCCGGCATCAATCACCGCCTCAAATATTTTGCACAGAAAATCCGGGTCAGACCGGGAGCCGTCTTCAGCTGAAAATTCAACGTTTTCAGTATAGGACCGGGCGTGGCGGACGGCAGCAATGGCCTGTTCCAGAACTTTTTGCGGCTCCATCTGAAGTTTATACTTCATGTGCAGTTCTGATGTGGCAATAAAGGTATGGATTCTGGGGTGGGCAGCCCCTTTAATGGCGTCCCAGCCCCGGTTGATATCATCCATCCCTGCCCGGCAAAGGGCAGCCACCTGGGTGGTGGTCAGTACATTGGCAATGGCTTTGACTGCTTCATAATCTCCTTCAGAGGCTGCAGGAAAACCCGCCTCGATAACATTGACCCCCAGTTTTTCAAGCTGGGTGGCAATTCTGAGTTTTTCAGCCATGTTCATACTGGCGCCGGGAGATTGTTCGCCATCGCGCAGCGTGGTGTCAAAAATAATAATCTGATTGTCCTGTGTCATTTGATGTCTGCCTTGTGTTTATTGTCTAATGAAAGTTTGTATTGGAAGCTGTCTGCCAGTGCCTGCCAGCTGGCTTCGATAATATCTTCGGATACGCCGATGGTGGAGAAAATATGGTTGCCATCCCTGGATTCGATCAAAACCCTTACCTTGGCATCGGTTCCATCCACGCCGTCGATCACCCGGACCTTGAAGTCCACCAGGCGCATGGAGTTGACCTGCGGGTAGATACTGGTCAGCGCTTTTCTCAGGGCGTTGTCCAGTGCGCTGACCGGACCGTCGCCTTCAGCAGATGTGATCTCGGTTTTATTGCCCACCCGGATTTTAATCATGGCATGGGAGTAGCAGGGACGTTCCTTGTCCTTTTCCACCGATACCCTGAAGGATTCCAGCTCAAACAGCGGGACAAACTGATCAGTAAGTTTTTCCATGATCAGTTTCAGTGATCCTTCTGCAGCATCAAATTCATATCCGTAATCTTCCAGTTCCTTGATGCTGGATACAATCTGATACCCATTGACACTGCCGCAGGTCAGATCAACGCCCAGTTCTTTTGCCTTGTACTCGATATTGCTTTTGCCGGACTGCTCTGAAACAATCACCCGTCGCTTGTTGCCCACCAGCTCCGGAGCCATGTGCTCGTAAGCCAGTGGATTTTTCATGATGGCGCTGACATGGACCCCGCCTTTATGGGCAAAGGCGCTTTTTCCCACAAAGGGGCGCGAGTTCACCGGCGGGACATTGGCAGTTTCAGAAATAAACCGGGACAAATTGAGCAGTTTTTCAAGGTTGGCGCTGCTGATACAGTCCCGGTTCATCTTGAGAGAGAGAATGGGGATCAGGGATGTTAAATCTGCGTTTCCACACCGCTCGCCATAACCGTTTATCGTTCCCTGTACCATGGTAACGCCGGCCTGCACCGCCACAACCGCGTTGGCAACAGCCATGTTGCAGTCATTGTGGGTGTGGATGCCGAAAATGATGTCAGGGATGTGTTTGAAATGCGCCACCACTTTCTGGGTAATGGCTTCAATTTCAAAAGGCATACACCCGCCATTGGTATCACACAGCACAAGACACCGGGTACCGCCTTCAACAGCCGCTTCAAGTGTTTCCAGGGCAAAATCGGCATTGGATTTGAATCCGTCGAAAAAATGTTCGGCATCATAGAGTACTTCCCGCTGGCAGGCGACAAGATATGCCACGCTGTCTTTGATCATGGCATAATTTTCCTTTCGGTTGTTATCCATGATCGATTCGACATGCAGGTCCCAGGATTTGCCGAAAATGGTGACCACTGGTGCACCGCACTGGACCAGAGCCTGGATATTGGCATCTTCCTCACAGGTTTTGTCCCGTCGCCGGGTGGCGCCAAAAGCGGTCAGCCTGGCGTTTTTAAACGGAATCTGTGCCGCCAGCTGGAAAAAATGCTGGGCACCCGGGTTTGATCCGGGCCATCCGCCTTCGATATAGTGGATACCGGCATCGTCCAGGCGCTGGGCAATCTTTATCTTATCTTCTGGAGAGAAAAAAATGTTTTCTCCCTGCATACCGTCCCTGAGGGTGGTATCATATAGCAACGCTGTTTTCATTTTTGTTATTTACCCTTGATGTTGCCGTTTTCCCTGGACAGGGCAATGGCACCGGTAGAGGCGATTTCAATGATTCCCATCGGTTTGAGAAGGTTGACGATGGCCTCATGCTTTTCCCGGTTGCCTGAAATCTCAATGGTGTAATGGGAAGGCCCCACATCCACGATTTTGCACCGGAAAATATCCACGATGCGCAGGATTTCAGCCTTTTTTTCCGGCTGTGCATTGACCTTGATCAGAGCCAGTTCCCGCTGGACATATTTTTTTTCGGTCAGGTCATTAACCGTAATGACATTGATCAGTTTATGCAGCTGCTTTTTGATCTGCTCGATGGTGTGGGGTTCGCAATGGGTGACCATGGTGATCCTGGACACCTTTGGGTCAGCAGTCCCGGCAACACTCAGGCTGTCAATGTTAAATCCCCGCCCGGAAAAAAGACCGGCAATCCGTGACAGGACACCGGGTTCGTCATCAACAAGAATGGAAAGTAAGTAGTTGTTAATTTGCATTTTCATATCCTTTTGGTGCCTGGACTAAACCAGAAGCATTTCTGTGATGGCCCCGCCGGCCGGAACCATGGGGTAAACCGATTCTTCCCTGTCTACGATAAAATCCATGACAACGGTTCCTGTGGCGTTCAGCCCTTCCAGAAGCGTTGCTTCCACATCTTCCGGCCGGGAACACCGCAACCCTTTGGCGCCGTATGCTTCAGCCAGACGGACAAAATCGGGTGCGTTTTCCATGTTGGTGCTGGAATACGTTTTTTTGTAGAACAGTTCCTGCCACTGCCGGACCATCCCCAGGTATCGGTTGTTCAGGATAACGATTTTTACGTCGATCCGGGATTCAATGGCGGTCATTAATTCCTGGATGTTCATCTGGATCGAACCGTCTCCGGCCACATCCACAACGAGCTTGTCTGGACAGGCTGCCTTGGCACCGATGGCGGCAGGCAGTCCAAATCCCATGACGCCCAGTCCGCCGGAAGTGATGAAATGGTTGGGTTTATTAAAATGGTAGTACTGGGCTGCCCACATCTGGTTCTGGCCGACTTCAGTGGTAATGATGGCCTCCCCTTTGGTGACCTCGTACAGTTTTTCAATGACATACTGCGGTTTGATCACATCTTTTGTCTGCTCATATTTCAGGGGTGTTGTGCTTTTCCAGTCCTCGATCTGTTCCAGCCATGCCGGCCGGTTCTGTTTGAAATCCGCCATATTTTGTCCGTCCATCAGCTGGATGATGCCCTCCAGAGCAGCTTTACAGTCGCCAACAATGGGACATTGAACCGCAATGTTCTTGTGAATGGACGTGGGATCAATATCGATCTGGACGATTTTGGCATTCTGGGCAAATTTGTTCACGTTTCCCGTGACCCGGTCGTCAAACCGGACACCGGCAGCGATCATCAGGTCGCAATGCCCCACACTCATATTTGCCCGGTAGGTTCCGTGCATCCCCAGCATCCCCAGCCACAGCGGGTCAGATCCGGGAAACGCTCCCAGCCCCATCAGGGACGCTGTTACCGGGATATCCGCCATTTTGGCCAGTGTGGTAAGCGCATCCGACGCCTGGGACAGGATGACGCCGCCGCCGGCAAAGATCAGGGGGCGTTTGGCTTTTTTGATGGCATCCACCACTTTTGTCAGCTGTTTTTTGTTGGGGGTGTAGTTGGGTTTGTAGGAACGCAAGGCAATGGGTTCAGGTTCCTTGAACTCCACCACGGTCTGAACAATATCTTTGGGAAGATCCACCAGTACCGGTCCGGGACGACCGGATCTGGCAAGGTGGAAGGCCTGCTTGATGGTATCTGCCATTTTGGATACATCCTTCACCAGGTAATTGTGCTTGGTGCAGGGCCGTGTAATTCCGACAATATCCACTTCCTGGAACGCATCGTTCCCGATCAGCGCAGTGGGAACCTGGCCGGTAAACACCACCAGAGGGATGGAATCCAGGTAGGCAGAGGCGATGCCGGTGACCGTGTTGGTGGCACCGGGGCCGGACGTCACAAGGGCAACCCCCACAGAGCGGTTTGCACGGGCATAGCCGTCTGCTGCGTGCACCGCTCCCTGTTCATGGCGGACAAGAATGTGCCGGAGTCCGTTTTGTTTGGCCAGGGCGTCATAAATATCAATGACAGCGCCCCCTGGATATCCGAAAATCGTATCTACACCTTCATCTCTGATCATTTTGATAAGAATCTGGGCACCTGTAAGTTTCATGTGTATCTCCTATAACCTGTCTTTGAATATGGCGCCATTGCCGGCTGATGTGACCATCTGGGCGTAACGGGCCATGTAGCCGGTTTTGATTTTGGGTTCAGGTTTTTTCCACTGGGCACGTCTGCGGTCAATTTCATCCTGCTCCACAAGCAGTTCAATGGATTTTCCCGGAATATCGATCTTAATCTGATCGTTTTCTTCTACCATGGCGATCACACCGCCCTGAGCCGCTTCCGGGGAAACATGTCCGATGGAAGCGCCTTTGGTGCCGCCTGAAAACCGGCCATCGGTGATCAGGGCGACTTCTCCGTCCAGTCCCATGCCGGCAATGGCAGAAGTGGGCGTCAGCATCTCTCGCATGCCAGGCCCGCCTGCAGGGCCTTCATACCGGATGACAATCACGTCGCCCGGGTTGATCTGGTTGCCAAGGATGGCCTCTGATGCTGCCTCTTCAGAATCAAATACACGGGCAGGGCCCTGGTGGCGCAGCATCTGCTCCAGAACCGCTGACTGCTTGACCACGCAGCCTTCCGGTGCGATATTGCCGAACAGCACAGCAAGTCCGCCTTCTTTGTGATAAGGATCAGTGACCGGACGGATGACATTCCGGTCTTTTACGCTCACGGTTTCAAGGTTTTCGCCCACTGTCCGGCAGGTGACGGTCATGCAGTCGGTCTGCAGCATGTTATGGTCACTGAGCTCTTTCATGACAGCCTGAATACCGCCGGCAAGATTCAGATCCATCATATGGTCTTTTCCGCCGGGGCTCAGGGAACACAGGTGGGGGGTTTTTTTGCTGATTGCATTGATCAGGTTCAGGTCAATGTCCACCTTTGCTTCGTGGGAAATGGCCTTCAAGTGCAATACGGTGTTGGATGAACATCCCAGGGCCATATCAACCACCAGGGCATTCATAAAAGCGTTTCGCGTCATGATCTTATCCGGAGTGATCCCTTTTTTGACCAGCTCCATGATCTGGAGACCCGTCTGCTTGGCCATGCGGATTCGTTCGGACATGGGTTCGGGCACGGTGCCGTTGCCGGCCAGGGCCATACCGATGGCCTCGGTAAGGCAGTTCATGGAGTTGGCAGTGAACATGCCTGCACAGGATCCGCAAGTGGGGCAGGCGGCATTTTCAATATCCAGCAGCTGATCCTGAGTCATTTTGCCGGACTGCACAGCGCCCACAGCTTCAAATACTGAGATCAGATCAATTTTGCTATCTGGATTGTCCGGGTGTTTTCCCGGCAGCATGGGGCCGCCGCTGATAAAGATGGCCGGGATGTTCAGCCGTGCAGCAGCCATGAGCATGCCCGGAACGATTTTATCGCAATTGGGGACCATGACAATGGCATCAAAGGGATGGGCCATGGCAGTCACTTCAATGGAATCTGCAATCAGTTCCCGGGATGCCAGTGAGTAGTGCATGCCGCTGTGGTTCATGGCGATGCCGTCACAGACTCCGATGGTTGAAAATTCCATGGGCGTACCGCCGGCCATGCTGATACCGGTTTTGACCGCCTTTACGATGTTGTCCAGGTGCATGTGGCCGGGGATCAGCTCATTGGCTGAGTTGGCAATACCGATCAACGGCTGGCTGATCTCTCTGTCAGTGTAGCCCATGGCTTTCATCAGGCTCCGGTGGGGCGCCCTGGCGATCCCTTTTGTTGCAATATGGCTTCTCATGTTTAGTTGTCTCCAAACCGAAAAAGCCGTTATCTGCCCTTTGGGGCTGATAACGGCTTTTTAAGTACTGTTTAGGTTTATGCCACTACGAGCCCCGTCGTTTGGAGGTGTCGATAAGGACGACCTCCACGATAATAAGGACTAGCAGTATGTTTGTCATATATTTATTCATAGTTCATCTTTTACCTGTACTGATCATGAATAGGTATCGGCTAATCAAGATAAAGTCAAGGAAAATTTTATATCTGAATCAATTTGACAACCTTGTCAGGGTTTCTATATAATCCGGCATGTCAAAAATTGTCATCCGGATAGAAAAACCTGGGCGCTCATCATTTCGTTCAGGCGCGTACAAAAATCCAAACAGGAATCGGAAAATCAATCATGGGTGATTCATCCAGACTGCTCAAGCCCTTTGCACTTCTTTTGTCTGTTTTTATGGCATTTCATCTGGTTCTTTTTGTCAGAATCGGGGTGCTGTCTTTGATGGTC
>JAABSK010000091.1:7471-9984 GCA_011390435.1 Desulfobacteraceae bacterium
CCTGGGTGCTGCCGCCCTGGTATGGTATCTGGTTCTTTTTGGGTTTCTGAAAAAAGGAAACAAGACCTCTTTTGTGCCATCCCACCTGCTGAATGCCGGTTTTATCGTCTATGCCACCCTGTTGTGCTATCAAAGCGGTGGATTCTACAGTATCACCATTTTTCTGTTTTTCATGGTCCCCCTCTTTGTCCAGGCATTGCCGACACTCAAAGCGCAGCGAATCTATATTGTTGTATCGCTTCTGATTCTTGCCGGTTTTTATCTTGAGACAGTGTCTGCTGCCTTTGGATTTGTGACCACGAATATGGTCAATATCAGTTATTTCAGGGGATATGCTTTTTTTGTGATGCTGATCTGTTTTCTGGGGGCGGTTCACATTCTGGCAATGGATCGGCAGAACGCATGGCAGAACCTTGCCAGGGCAAAACAGGAAAACCAGGCCATCCGGGAAAATGACCAGAAAGCATTGCAGATCAAAGATCAGTTTCTGGCCAATGTCAGTCATGAAATCAGAAATCCCATGAACGGCATCATCGGAATGATGCATGTCCTGCTGGATTCAGACCTGGACGAGGAGCAGAGCCGGTATGCCAATATCGTCTATAACAGTTCCAGGGCATTGTTGACCATTGTCAATGACATTCTGGACCTGTCAAAGATTGAGGCAGGCAAGCTCGAGCTGGATATCCGGGAATTTGACCTGGAAGTGGCTGTCAGAGATATTGTATCATTACCTGAGCTCCAGGCCCGGCAGAAGGGAATTGATTTTTCCTATACCATTGATCCGGATGTGTTCTGTCTTTTAAAAGGTGATATTGGCAGAATCCGCCAGATCATCAACAACCTTACCGGCAATGCCATTAAATTCACCGACTCGGGTGAAGTGATCCTGAAAATTTCCCGGCAATCTGACGATGAGCAATCGACCGTGCTGCATTTCAGTGTCGAAGATACCGGCATCGGCATCCAGGAAGGGCAGATCGATAAACTGTTTGATGCATTTACCCAGGCAGATTCATCCATTACCAAAAAATTTGGCGGCACTGGCCTTGGTCTGTCCATATCCAGACTGCTGGTTGAAGCCATGGGTGGACAGATGGGAGCCCAGAGCATTGAGATGATCGGTTCGACCTTCTGGTTTGCCCTGCCCCTGGAAAAACAGGCCATTCGGAAAACCCGGACTGAAGTCCGGGAGTGCAATTTTATGGACTGCCGCTTCCTGGTTTACAGTGACGGGGCAACGCTTGGGATCAATTTTGAAAAAAATCTCAATGCCCTTGAAATCGATTATGAGCAGGCTTTTGATGATACAGAAGCCTTTGAAATGCTTAAATGGTCTGTTGATGAACATCATCCGTTCCATGTTGTGATTATGGAAACAAAAGAATTTGATGATACTGCCGAGTCACTTGGCAGGCGTATCCGAAAGGATCCGCGGTTCAATGCGATCAAATTAATGCTTTTAACCTCTATCGGAAAAAAAGGTGATGCCCGGCGGTTTGAACAGGCTGGATTTTCAGCGTTTTTAAGCAAGCCTGTGGAAAAAAATCTGCTGATGGATACCATTAAAGCGGTGTTATGTCTTCCCCATGGAGATGAATGCCTGCCGGAGACGCCGATTATTACCCGCTACAGTATTCTGGAGCAGAAAAAACACCTCAGGCGTATCCTGATTGTTGATGACATTGAAACCAATCTGCTGACAGCAAAGGTATTGATCCGCAAACAGGGATATCAGGTGGACGAGGCCAGAAATGGGTTTCAGGCGGTTGAAAAATTTCAGAAAATCCAATACGATCTAATTTTGATGGATTGCCAGATGCCGGAAATGGATGGATTTGAGGCCACGCGCCAGATTCGGGAATCCGAGCGCCTGGCAGGAAAACCCCCGGTTCCCATTGTTGCAATGACAGGAAATGCCTTTGAAAGTGACCGGAGGCACTGTTTTGAGGCAGGGATGAACGATTTTATCTCCAAGCCTGTGGAGCCGGAAATCCTGTTCCGGACCATCAGTGCGAACCTTGATGGGTTTGACGATCCTGTAACCGGTGTTGATGATGCCTGCGGTGGAGCGCCTTTGGGGGTGACTGCTGAAACGGCACCCGATTGTTCAGGGGATCTGCGGTTTGACAGAAACAAATTGTTTGAGCGGTTCGGGCAGGATCAGGAGATTGTAGATGCGGTTCTGGAGTCGTTTTTTCAGGAGGCGCCGGAACTGATCCGCGACCTTGAAACAGCCGTAAGCGGACAGGATGCAGAACAGGTAAGGGCCAGCGCCCATGCATTGAAAGGATCAGCTGCAAATGTAAATGCCGAGCGGTTAAAAACCGTGGCACTGGAAATGGAGACCGAGGCAAAAAATGACCGTCTGAGTAACTGTCCGGCGCTTTTTTTGTCACTGCAGAATGAATATGAACTGTTTTTCAGGGAAGCCAATCCATGATTGATGTCGAAAACATGTCGATTCTGATTGTCGATGATATGAAAAGTATGCGACTGACCATTCGTAAAAT
>JAABSK010000092.1 GCA_011390435.1 Desulfobacteraceae bacterium
AATCAAAAGACGGGAAGCATTTCATTATCAATGTATGAAATGCCATGATCAATACAGGTTTACAACAGAGAGCACAGGCCCGACCCTTTGTGGTGAGTGTCATACCCTGGAAAAATAATATGTCTTAAATTATGATAAACGCGTGGAGGCAATGAAGTGGTAAAAGCAAAAAGAAAACCAATTGAAGAAATAAAAGAAGCCATCAGCGGATATAAGAATATCCTGACTGTGGGGTGCGGCGGATGCGTTTCAGTATGCCTTGCCGGCGGGCAAAGAGAAGTCAATGCCTTGAATGCTGAACTGAAAGTTCATCTGGCAAAAGACAACTCTGACAAGGCCATCAGCGGATACACCATTGAGCGCCAGTGCAATGAACAGTTTATTGAGGAACTGAAGGCAACAGCTGACCAATATGACTGCATTCTCTCCATGGCCTGCGGTGCCGGCGTGCAGAACATGGCACAGCATTTTCCCGGCATTCCGGTTCACCCGGCCGTCAACACCGTATCCATCGGTATTGATAAAGCCCTTGGCATGTATGAAGAAAAATGCCGGGCCTGCGGCCATTGTGTGCTGGGATACACCGGTGGCATCTGTCCGGTTACCCGGTGTTCAAAAGGACTGTTCAATGGTCCCTGTGGCGGAACAAATGATGGCAATTGCGAAATCAGTGCAGAAGTCCCCTGCGCATGGAATGATATCTATCTGCGTCTAAAGGCCCAAAACCGCCTGGAAGATATCATGAAGGTTCATCCGCCCATGGAATGGCAGAATCAGACACCCAGAACCATTATTCAGGAACCCTATGAAAAACGGTACCGGGCGTAGTGACGCATCAAGACCATTGATGACCTTTCAAAACAACCTTAAATTATAAATGCTGAGATATTATGGAATCATCAAATATTTTATCCTGGACCTTTGCCTATGATTTTATAAGGGGCCCCATGGTATGGGTCGCCTTTATCGTTTTTATCCTGGGCACGGTATTCCAGATTTTCAAATTTTTTTCAATGAGCCGAAAAACGGAAGCCATACAGCTTAAAGCAGGGCCGGGTAACTTTATCAAACCGCTGCCCAAAGATGCGCCACCGCCGAAAACCGACTGGCTCATGTGGCTCAAACTGTCTGTATTCGGGACCAATCCGTTTCTCATGATCGTCACCACCATCTTTCACCTCCTGCTGGTTCTCACACCGCTTTTTGTTCTGGGTCACAATATTCTCTGGGATAACGCCTTTGGCATCAGCATGGTCTCGCTCCCTGAAGGCTTTACCGATTTTCTGACCCTGATTGTCATCATCTGTGCCCTGATCTTTTTGTATCGAAGGCTCTTTCTGGATCGGGTCAGAGCCATCACCACCTGGGCGGATTACCTGTTTTTGTTTCTTGCAGCTGCACCGTTTATTACCGGATATCTTGCGTATCACCAGATGCTTCTGGATTACAGGCTGGTGATTACCCTTCACATCCTGTTCGGTGAAATCATGCTGATGGCTGTGCCGTTTACCAAATTTGTCCACATGATCTATCTGGTACTGGTACGATTTACCATTTCAAGTGAGTGGGGACTGGGCAAAGGCAGCAGAACCTGGTAGCCATTGATTTTAACTCATTAATTTTCGGACCGGAGAGTCAAATGTTCAGGAAAAAAAATACCGCAGGTGTCAACAGCGAAGAGATAAGAGCCATACTGGACGAAAAAAAGGATAAAATGAAACTGTCCTTAAAGGCCTGCGCCCATTGCACCCTTTGTGCGGAAAGCTGTTTTTTGTTTATGGGGCGGGATAAAGACCCCAAATACATGCCGTCATTTAAGTTCATCAATTCTGTGGGGGTGTTGTATAAAAGCAACGGAAATGTCGATAAGCTGGATCTGGGAGAAATACGGGATATTGTGTGGGAACGGTGTGTGCTGTGTACCCGCTGCTACTGCCCCATGGGGATCGATATCCCGGAAATGATTGCCCTGGCAAGACGCGTATGCCGCAGCCAGGGGGTTTTCCCTCAATACGACAGAGAATAAAAAGACCTGCTGAGTCAGCGTCTTAACCAAGATATGTAGCTAAAAGAATTCAAAAAGGATCCATGGAAATGAAATCAGGAAGTAATTTTGAAAAAATTTTAAAGGCTGGACACTTTGCATTCACAGGAGAGCTTGGACCACCACGGGGAGCCAACATCAAGGCGATAGAAGAAAAAGCCGCCCCCCTTAAAGGCATGGTGGACATGGTCAATATTACCGACAACCAGACCGCCATGGTGCGGATGTCCAGCTGGGCTGCCGCCATGATTGTCAAAGACCTGGGACTTGAACCCAACTATCAGATGGTCTGCCGCGACAGAAACCGGCTGGCCATGCAGGCGGACATCCTTGGAGCCTATGCCCACGGCCTTCGCAATATCCTGTGCCTTTCAGGCGACCACCAGCAGTTCGGGGATCACCCAAACGCAAAAGGCGTCTTTGATATTGACTCCATCCAGCTGGTCGGCATGATCAAAAAAATGCGGGATGAAGGCAAGTTCCTCGGTGGTGCAGATATTGACGAACCTCCGAAAATGTTCATCGGTGCTGCAGCCAACCCGTTTGCTGACCCGTTCGAATGGCGGATCCATCGACTGGCGAAAAAAGTAGCAGCTGGTGCGGATTTCATTCAAACCCAGTGTGTCTACAATATGGAAAAAATACGGGAATGGGTCAAACAGGCCAATGACATGGGTCTGACTGAAAAAGTGGCCATCCTCCCGGGTGTCACACCCATGAAAAGCATTGGTATGGCAAAGTACATGGCGACCAAGGTACCTGGAATGGATGTTCCAGACGCCATTATCAAACGTCTCCAGGGCGTGGACAAGAAAAAAGTAGCAGATGAAGGCATCAAGATCGCCTGTGAACAGATCGAAGAATTCAAGGAGATGAAAGGGGTTGCCGGTGTTCATCTGATGGCCATTGAATGGGAACACAAAGTGCCTGAAATCGCTGAAAGAGCCAAGGTGCTTCCCAGACCCACTGTTTAAAATATGATTCAGGTTGAATTTTACATCTGACCCATATATAAATGAATGACATACAATTGGTTTGACCGGAACAGGGAAACATCACCGCTCCCCTGTTCCGGTCAGTCTTTGTCACTGACATACCCAGCGCTTTATCAACATTAAGGGAGGGATATGCGAACGGACATTGAAAAAGACCTGCTGATTCAAGCAATTGATGCATTCAAACGATCGATCATTGTCATCTCCCCGGATCTGAAAATCCTGTCGGCAAACAAAGCACTGCTCAAACCAGACCCTCACGCGCCGCCAAGAGTGGGCAGATTCTGCCACAGTGTGTTGTACAGCCGCAATGCCCCCTGTGACAATTGCCTGGCCAGAGAGGTTCTGAAAACCGGTAAGCCTGCCATACGAAAAGGGCGCGAAGGGATCATGTCCCTTGAAAAAGTTTCCTGTCTCTACTCCTATCCCATCTATACGGACAACAAAATCACCGCCCTTTCCATCATGGATTTTTCCATGACCTCCATGGAAAGAATGGAAGAGCGCCTTCACCAGTCAAACTCTTTTTTGAACAACCTGATCAAAAGTGCGGTAGACGGTATTATTGCCGCAGACATGACCGGTAAAATTTTAATTTTCAATGATGCTGCCTGTAAAATCGGCGGCTACCATGTGGACGAGGTCATTGGAAAACTGGATATCCGCCAGATCTATCCCAAAGGCGGTGCAAAAAGTGTCATGAAGATGCTGCGCTCTGACCAGTATGGCCCGAAAGGAACGCTCCGGTCCTTTCGGGTGGATATCCGCCACAAAAACGGGGAACCTATTCCCATCAACCTGAGTGCTGCCATTGTCTATGAAGGGGATAAGGAAATTGCCACCCTGGGATTTTTCCACGATCTGCGCGAAACCTTGAAAATCGAGGCTGAACTGGAAAAAACCCGAATTCAGCTGCTTCAGGCAGAAAAGATGTCCTCTCTCGGGGAACTGGCAGCAGGGGTTGCCCACCAGCTGAACAATCCATTGGGCGGAATTACCCTGTATACCCAGTTGATGATGGAAGATTATGATCTGCCTGATGCTGCCAGAAAAGATCTGGATCGGATCCTTCAGGATGCCCAGCGATGCAGCAATATTGTCAAAGAGCTGCTCAAATTTTCCAGACAGACCAGCAATGAAATCTACCCCCAGGACATCAATCAGATCCTGTCAGAAACCCTTTTTCTGGTGGAAAACCAGAGCATGTTTCAAAATATCGTCATTGAAAAGGATTTTCAAGAATCCCTTCCCCTGGTTCCTGTGGATATCCAGAAAATCAAGCATGTGTTCATGAATATTCTCCTCAATGCCGCAGATGCCATGGAGGGCAAGGGACTTCTGTCGCTGTCCAGCTGGCTGGCACCCTCACGGGACCGGGTCTGCATTGAAATCTCCGACACCGGACCCGGCATTGAAGAAGATGTGCTTTTAAAAATATTTGACCCGTTTTTCACCACAAAAGAACAAGGAAAAGGTACTGGACTTGGCCTGAGCCTGGCATACCGGATTGTGGAAGATCACGGGGGGAAAATTTTTGCGGAAAGCAAAGTGGGAACCGGTACGGTTTTTATCGTTGAACTGATGCTTTCTTCACCGGAAACAGGAGATACGCCAGATGGAAAAGCTGCCCAGAAAAATACTGGTCATTGACGATGAACGGGATATCCGGGAGGGGTGCCAGAGGATTCTGACGCGCATCCCCCTTGAAGTGGTCACAGCGTCTAATGGTCAGGCAGGACTTGACCTGCTGGAGACGGAACAGCCCAGTATCGTCATCTGTGATATCAAAATGCCGGGAATGGACGGCATTGAAGTTTTAAGCCGCGTTAAATCCGCCTATCCAGACATCCTTGTTATCATGATCACAGGGTTCAGTACGGTTGAAACTGCCATCGAAGCGATGAAAAAAGGCGCCTATGATTTTATTTCAAAGCCGTTTACCCCGGACCAGCTCAGGATTGTTGTCCAGCGGGCAGTGAACACCCTTCACTTAACCGAAGAATCCCATCAGCTCAAACAGGAACGGGAACGGAACCTGGCAGATCTCCAGACCGAACAGAGCCGGATTCGAACCATTATTGAAACCCTTCCCAACGGCGTTCTGGTAACCAACATTGCCGGCCAGGTCGTTCTGATGAACCCACTGGCCCAGGAATACCTGGCTGTGCGCCAGAGCGACTGCATGGGAAAGAAGATTGATGCCTGCATCACAGATTCAGGCCTTTGCGACTATATCCGGACGGTTTCCACCTGCACGCTGCCCCAGAGCGAAGAGCTGCCTTCCTATGAACTGGTGCTGCCGGAACAGCGGTTTATCCTGGCCCAGGGCCGGCCGGTTCTGGGTGAAGACGGCGCCTGCATGGGAGCGGTCCTCACCCTTTCAGACATCACTGCGCTCAAGGTCTTTGACCGGCTGAAATCAGAATTTGTGGCCAAGGTCTCCCATGAACTCCGATCGCCACTGTCCATCATACATGAACAGCTGGCCATGGTCCTCAAGGGCAATACCCCGTCCGCAGCAAAAGACAGCCAATACATCCTTGGCCGGGCAAAAGAAAAGACCCAGACGTTGATATCCCTGATCGGCGATCTTCTGGATATCTCGAAAATAGAGGCAGGAAAAGGCGAGCAGGATGCGGTTGACATTCAGGTGGATGAGCTGATCGCCAAAATCATCGAGTTTGTGCATCCACAGGCCCGGCAGAAAGATCAGTCGATCCTGCTGGAAGTGACCGATGCCGCCATTCCTGCACTGAAGACCGATCCTGTTGCCCTTGAAAGCATTTTCGGAAACCTGATCACCAATGCCATCAAATATACACCGGAAGGTGGAAAAATCACCGTCAGCATTGATGTTGACAACGATGCCATACAGGTAAAAGTAGCAGATACCGGATACGGCATTGAGGAAAAACATCTGTCAAAGATATTTGAAAAATTCTACCGGATCAAAGACGAAAACACCCGGCTTATCAATGGAACCGGTCTTGGACTTTCCATTGTCAAATCCCTGATCGACTCCATGCACGGACAGATTACCGTTGAAAGCAAACCAAAAACAGGTACAACCTTTACTGTAACGCTTCCGTGTAAACCGCACTGATGCAGCAAAGTGCTGCATCAGTGCGGTTCAATGCGTTAGCTCAGCAAAGACTTCAGACTTGCAATAATTTTTTCAGGAGAGGCCGGTTTGGCAAGGTAATCGTCAGCCTCCATATTGATACCGCTGGCATGGGAATACTGGGTGGAACTGACATGGTCTGCCACAGCTGTCAACAGAATGATCGGAATGTCTGAATACCTGTCATCCTTTTTCAGCTCCGAGCAGACTTCATAGCCATCCTTTTCAGGCATCATGACATCCAGCACAATGGCATCCGGTGGATTGGCTGCGACTTTTTCCATCGCCTCAACACCATTGTACGCAACTTCAATTTTGTAGCCTTCCATCTGAAGGTTTTCCTTGACCACTGCAACAAAATCAGGCTCGTCATCGACTACTAAAATTCTTTTTGTACTCATGATTGTCCCCCTTTTTGATTATTGCCATCACGTATTTTCATCTATACCATGATCCCACAGCGATGTCGATGCTATCTTTGACGAAAAAACCGCATTTTTTCAGTTCATTTTTCAAAGTCTGGTTTGCCGTCCAGACGGTCTGGTGATGACTGTAAAACCGCTTTACACAGACCCCGAATCCTGATAGGAATTTGGATCCATACCCTTGGTAATTTCACCAGCGATACGATCAGGAGGCAATCTGAACCATGGCTTTTTTTACAAACAACACCGCCCGCATCTATTTTGAAGACACGGGATCTGGAGAGCCTGTTATCACCACCCACGGGCTGATCGAGAACACCACCTACTGGAGCAGAACAGGCGTTACCCCGGCCCTGTCTGAAACCCACCGCATCATTTCAATGGACATGCGTGCCCATGGAAAAACCACGGAACAGGGCCATCCCAGAGGCTACGATATCGACACCTGCAAAAATGATATTCTGGCACTGGCAGATCATCTGGGCCTTGACCGGTTTCACCTGATCTCCCATTCCACCGGCGGGTTTATCTCTGTGGCCCTTGCCATGGAAAACAGTCAGCGGATTGCCAGCCTGGCGCTGACCGACACCGCATCCACCACCACATTCATTGATGATCCGGTCCACAACAAAGCCTTTCATGAACGGTTTGCCCAGAGTTTTGAAACCGCATCCTGGGAAACCATTCTGGAAAATATCAGGAAACAGCCGTTTCCGTTTTTTGTCGGCATTGATCAGACCCCTGACAATCAAGCCATGTGGGATATGGCTTACGAGATAATCAAAATTGGAAACAGATCCGCCATTGCCGATTTTATCCGCTCGTTTTACACAGACCCGGATCCCAAAGTGGAAAAGCTGCAGGCCATCACCTGCCCCACCCTGATTCTGGTGGGTGAAAAAGACACGCTTTTCCTGGAACCCAGCCGGCTGATGGCCGATAACATCCCCGGTGCCACCCTTCACATCCTTGAAGGAGCCGGTCACATGCTGGCCATTGAGCGGCCCGAGCAGGTCACCCGCCTGATCCGTAATTTTCTCCAGGCCCACCCTGTTTAAAGATCAATCGACCCTTTTTCAGCCATGGACGGCCGCAAAAATGCTGAATCATCTTGTGGCTGCACAACTGGAGAACGGGTGGTCAACGCCACAACCGCCCCGGCCAGCAGCAGGCAGGATGCCAGAATATAGGCCATTTTCGGACTGTCAGCATAGGCCACAATCATCTGGGATGCCCGTGGAAAAATAAATCCGCCCACTCCCCATGCAGTGAACACCAGTCCGTAATTCACACCAAAATTGGTCAGGCCGAAATAATCCTTGGTTGCCGATGGAAACAAGGAGAGGTTGGTCCCGTAGTTAAACCCGATCACTGATGCGGCCAGCACCAGCAGAAACACTTGATCCGGCTGGATAAACAGCAGGGAAAAAATAATGACCGCCTGAAAGACCAGCATCATGAACAAGGTGTTTGTCCGGCCGATCCGGTCGGAAAGGATGCCGCCGATCACCCTGCCAGAGGCATTTCCCACTGCCATCAGCGCCACCACCACCCAGGCCATGCTTCCCATCCCCTGTTTGGCAAGACCGGCCACACCGCCTATGATCATCAGACCGGCACCGGAAGCAACACAGAAAACAATCCACAGCTTATAAAATGTCAGTGACCTGAGCATCTGTCCTGGAGAATAATTGACTGCTGCAGAACCAACACCGGCCCTGCCTGAATTGTCATCCGGATGGAGATACCCTTCCGGCGGATTCACCAGAAACTGGGCCAGGAGTGAAACAATGATCAAAAATGCAATGCCGAAGATCAGCATGGCCATGGACAATCCGAATTTTCCAATCAAAAAAATGGCCATCGGCGCGATGTACACCGATGCCAGCCCGAATCCGGCAACCACAATACCGGCAATCATACCGGTTTTGGCAGCAGGAAACCATTTGATGGCCGGTGGCGTGGCTGACGCATACCCAAAGCCCAGGCCCATTCCCATCAGCACACCAAATCCCAGAATCCAGCTGATCCAGGCAGTGGAAAAAGCAATCCATATCAGTCCGGCGCCGGTGAGCACACCGCCGATCACTGCAGTAATCCGGGGACTGATCCGATCCTGTATCCGGCCGGCAAAGATCATGGTAAACGCAAACACCAGGCAGCAGACAGCATACGGATCATTCAAGGCCGCCATATCCCAGCCAAACCGGCCGTCCCCGGCGGCAATGGAATCGCCGATGGCCAGTTTAAAAATACTCCAGGCATACAATATGCCCAGAGCAAGGTTGATGCCCAGTCCTGCCATGGTAACCCGCCAGCCGATATTCTTCACCTGCACCATCGTTTATTGTCTCCTTCACAAAAAAAAGCTGTGCCCGCCTGAAACCGTTTTAAAAAAGACAGACGAATTCACAACTCTTACAGTCACTTGTGCCTTGTTCAATAATCAAACCGGACTGATGTGTCAAGGCATATCGCATTCCCTTTATTTAAAGAGCGGCAGCAGACACAACAGATAATTCTAAAAAAACAATCAGTCTGCCTGATCAACCGCGTCTGTCACCGGCAGAAACACGGTGACGCTGGTACCCTTTCCGGGTATCGTTGACACAGTTATGCAGCCGTTATGGGTTTTCACAGCGCCCAGGGCAACTGACAGCCCCAGACCCCTGCCAGTGAATCTGGTAGAGTAAAAAGGCTCAAAAATCTTGTCAACATTCTTTTCCGGAATACCGGCTCCGGTATCTGTCACCGTCACACCGGCATAGTCTGTTTTTCCCGGCTGAAAATCAACCGGGTATCGATGAACGGTTGGAATCTTTGTGAAAGAAATTCTCTGGATGCCCAGAAAAACAGTCCCTGAACGGTTGTCCATCGCCTCCCAGGCATTGGTGATAAGACACTCCAGAATATAATGGATCTGCCGGGCATTGGCTGTGACTGTCAGCCCTGTTTCAGGCAGATCTGATTCCAGGGGAATGTGGGGAGGCATCTCCGCCTGAATGGCCGGCAGAAATGCTTTGCATGTCCGGGACAGATCCAGCCGCTCCTGGGTCTCACTCATCTGTCCCAGAGAAGTCAGCATCATGGTACCCAGTTTTGAGGCACGGCCGACCGCTTCCATGGCCTGTTTCAAACTTCTTGCCGGGCCACAGTTTTCTGGAATATCCAGCATGGCCATTTCCAGGTTTCCCTTTACAATCGTGAGCAGATTGTTATAGTGATGGGCGACTGCACCGGCCATGCGGCCCAGGCTTT
>JAABSK010000093.1 GCA_011390435.1 Desulfobacteraceae bacterium
TCAAGTGCGGAGGTGGGTTCATCAAACAGCATGACCTTGGGTTTCATGCACAGGCTTCTGGCAATGGCAACCCGCTGCTGCTGGCCACCTGAAAGCTGGCCAGGGTATTTTTGGGCCTGTTCTGCAATTTTGACCTTTTCAAGATAAAACATGGCAAGCGACTTTGCTTCTTTTTTGGGTGTTTTCCGCACCCAGATGGGACCAAGGGTTAGGTTTTCAAGGATTGTCAAGTGTGGGAACAGGTTGAAATCCTGAAATACCATGCCCACTTCAGCCCGGATACGTTCAATGGGTTTGAAATCAGGGGTCAGCTCTGTTCCGTCAATAAAAATTTTTCCGCTTTGATGGTTTTCCAGGCGGTTAATGCACCGGATAAGTGTTGATTTTCCTGAACCTGACGGGCCGCAGATAACGATTTTTTCCTGTTTTTTTACGGCAAGATTGATATCTTTGAGCACATGAAAATCCCCATACCATTTGTTCAGGTTCTGAATTTGAATGATAAAGGAGTCGTCCCCACTGCCAGTGGTGTCGCGATAATCAGTTGCCATCAAGGTATTCAGTCATGGGAAAGGCTTTCTGATGCATTGCCATCTATGGCAGTTGCGCCATGGATGGCAATGCAGTGATTACTTATTTTCGTTCTTCATCTCTGAGAACGCGGCGAAGGACTTTGCCCACGTTGGATACCGGAATTTCATTTCGAAATTCAATGAATTTTGGCCGTTTGTATCCAGCCATGTTCTCTTTGCAGAATTCCCGCATTTCATCTTCGGTCATGCTCTCGCCGTCTTTCAGCTTGATAAAGGCCTTGACCTTTTCTCCGCTTTTTTCATCAGGAATACCAACAACGGCTGTCAGCTCGACTTTTGGATGGGTATAGAGAATATCTTCAACATCCCTTGGATAGACATTAAAGCCACCAACAATAATCATATCTTTTTTACGGTCAGTGATCAGCACATAACCATCCTCATCAATGTGCCCGATATCGCCGGTGAGAAAATACCGTTTCCCGTCGATATTGACAAACACCTCTGCATTTGCATCTTCTCTCTGCCAGTATCCTTTCATTACCTGGGGACCGGAAGCTGCGATTTCACCGTCTTCTCCCTGTGGAAGCACCTTTGTCGGGTCTTCAAGATCCACGATTTTAATATCGGTTCCAGGAACAGGAAATCCAATGGATCCGATTTTCCGGGTTTCCCTGAAAGAAGGATTCGCGCACAGGACCGGTGAGGTTTCTGTCAGACCATAGCCTTCAAAAATAATGGACCCGGTTTTTTCTTCAAACCGTTTGCAGACTTCAGGCGGAAGTGGCGCACCACCGGAAAAGCATCCCATCAGCGATGACAGGTCATATTTGTCGATGTCAGGATGGTTTGTAAATGCAACAAAGATGGTTGGAACCGCAGACATGAACGTGGGTTTTTCTTTTTGAACCAGTTTGAGAACTTCGGTAAACGGAGGATTCCCAGCCCTTGGATCAGGGACGCAGACCAGTTTCCCAGCCACTTTGGCTGACAGGAACAAGACCACGGTAATGCCAAAGCTGTGATACCAGGGCAGAACACCCAGCGAACAATGATAGCCGCCGGATCGCATCCGTTCAGGTTTGCCGCCTTCTTCGTGAACCAGGCGGGAATATTGATAGATCGCTTCAACATTGGATGTAAAATTGCAATGGGTCAGTTCAGCACCCTTTGGCAGTCCTGTGGTGCCACCAGTGTACAGCATGATGGCAGTGTCCTCTTCAGGGTTGATATTCACCGTAGGGGGAATGGGTTTTGAAGATGCCACGATATCGTCAAATTTCAAATGGCCGGGTTGCAATTGGCCGGCTGTGGGGATTTTGCCCAGAAGACCGCCGATCATGCCCTTTATTTTGGGCAGATAGGATTTGACATTACAGGCGATGACCGTTTTGACACCTGTGCCTTCAATGGCTTTCAGGGTATTGGGATACATTTCCGGATGGTCCATGCAAAATACCATTTTAGACTGAGAATCTTTGAGCTGGTGATTAAGCTCCGGGGCCGTGTAGGAGGGGTTGCAGTTGACGGCAGTGGCACCAGCCTTGAGGATCCCGAACAGAATTTCCGGAAACTGGGGCAGATTCGGTAAAAATATGGCAACTTTATCCCCCTTGCCGATCCCCTGTCCGGCAAGGAAATTGGCCACTCTGTCCGCAGTGTCCTTGACCTGGGCAAACGTTCGTGAAGCACCGCTGAAAACAGTGAACGGCAGATTGGGATAGTCTCGGGCTGAGTCATCCAAAAATTTAAACACAGGGAACTTGTAATCAGTACACGTATGCGATACGCCTTCCGGCCAATAAGGGGTTTTCCATATAGGCTCACTCATTTTTGATTTCTCCTTGTTGTTTAAGTGTTGTAAGACGAAGGATAAGCCATATTTATCCGGTATCTTAAGTTAATCCGTAAAACTTTGTTTACATTCTTATACATAACTATTGCAAGGATTGAAAAGGATTTTTTATTGTTTGCACCCGAATTTTTACCAGATGAATTCCAGAAGTGAAAAATTTTATCTGTTTTCCGACGCAATCTTCTGATATCCATGGTGAGATTTGCCGCTGCAATGGTTTTTCACGGGATCGCCGTGATTTTTCATGTTGATAAAGACACGCTTCAATGGTAATGGATGGGTTTGAGACGATATGATAAAGGAATAAAGGATAGAAAAAATGACCCCAAAGAGATGTCAATATGTCGGAGCGATGGTGCTGTGTATTTTTCTTTTCGCAGGCCATGGTTTTGCTGATGATATTTATGTGACAGGTGTGACCAACATCACCATGCGGACAGGCCCGGGTGTGGAGCATAAGATTGTCGCCATGCTTCAGTCAGGTACAAAACTGGAAATTGTTGAGTACCAGACGGACTGGAGCCAGGTAAAAACAGACCAGGGAAAAATCGGCTGGGTTTTGTCACGGTTTCTCACCAAAAAGGTTCCAGATGCACTTTTGGTGGAAAAACTGGAAAAAGAAAACCAGGAACTGGTAACACGGCTTGCATCACTGGAATCGGAAAATCAAGAACTCACCGTCAAAAATGGTGCCTTGGTTGAAATTGAAGAACAATATGTGCAGCTCAAAAAAGAATCAGCGGATTTTTTAAAGTTGGATGCCATGTACAAAGAGATGATTGAGCAGAACGCAGCCCAGAAAAAACGGATTGAAAAGCTGGAAAATGATTTGAACAATGAGACCAATGTCTGGTTTCTCATCGGCCCAGGCGTGTTCATCATCGGTCTTATCTTTGGTTTAAGCACACGCAAGAGAAGAAAAAGCAGTCTGTTATGATAAAGAAAACCGATTTTTTAGTGATTGGAAGCGGCATTGCCGGGTTAAGTTATGCCTTGAAAATGGCCAGGTTGGGAACAGTTACCATCATTACCAAAAAACAGATCCACAAAACCAACACAGCCCTGGCTCAGGGGGGTGTGGCAGCGGTGTTCAGTGATATTGATTCGTTTGATCTCCACATCAAGGACACCCTTGCAGCAGGCGATGGGTTGTGCACTGTGGAAGTGGCATCCATGGTGGTAAAAGACGGACCTTTGCGAATCAAGGAACTGGTCCGGCAGGGGGCCTGTTTTAATAAGGATGGTAACGGAGAATATGATTTTTCCCTGGGCAGGGAAGGGGGGCATTCTGCCAAACGGATTGTGTATGCCCATGATTTGACTGGTAAGGAAATTGAAGACACCCTGGTGAAAAATGTGGAGCAAAATGACAAGATCACCATTCTGGAAAATCATGTTGCAGTAGACCTGATCACCCTCACCAGCAGCATCCGCAGCGGGCTTTTGGTGACCCAGAAAGAGAATATCTGCTGTGGCGCCTATGTGTTGAATCAAGCAACCGGTGAAATTGAAACCTTCTATGCCGGCATCACCCTGCTGGCAACCGGTGGCGCCAGCAAGGTCTATCTTTACACCTCCAATCCGGATATTGCCACAGGCGACGGAATCGCCATGGCATACCGGGCAGGTGCGTCTGTTGCCAACCTGGAATTTGTACAGTTTCATCCCACCTGCCTGTTTCATCCGGATGCAAAAAATTTTTTGATTTCTGAAGCTGTCAGGGGAGAAGGGGCCTACCTGGTAGATGAAAAGGGTCGGCGATTTATGGAACATTATTCTCCGGACCGGGAACTGGCCTGCAGGGATGTCGTGGCCAGAGCCATTGACACCGAGCTGAAGCGTACTGGAGCGGATGCTGTGTTTCTGGACATCACCCACAGGGATCCGGACTTTATCCGGCAGCGGTTTCCCAATATTTATCAAAAATGTCTGGAATTCGGCATTGATATCACCTGTGACCGCATTCCAGTGGTCCCGGCTGCTCATTATATGTGCGGGGGTGTGGCCACGGATTTGAACGGGAAAACCGATATTCAGCGCCTTTATGCGGTCGGTGAAACCGCCTGCACCGGATTCCACGGTGCCAACCGCCTGGCGTCAAATTCATTGCTCGAAGCCCTTGTCTTCTCGCACAGGGCAGCGGAAGATGCAGCCCGGGATTTTGTTGCCGGCGAAAAAGAGCTGTCGGTTGAGCTGAATCAATGGGATGAAACCAATGTCACAGATTCTGATGAAGCCATTGTTGTGTCCCATAACTGGGATGAAATCCGGCGGCTGATGTGGAATTATGTGGGGATTGTAAGGTCAGACAAGCGGCTTCAGCGAGCCCTGCGGCGGATTCAGAATATCAAAGAGGAGATCAATGAATATTATTGGAACTTCAAGGTCACTGCAGATTTGGTCGAGCTGCGCAATCTTGCCACAGTGGCAGACTTGATTATCCGTTCCGCCTTGATCCGCAAAGAAAGCCGGGGATTGCATTACAATATCGGTTATCCCGAGAAGGACGATGCCAACTGGCTGAAACCCACCATTCTGAAAAAACGGTTTTAACTGGCGGATAAACCGGGGCGTGTACCGATGAAAAGGGTGACAATGCCAAGTGACATCTGTTGATAGCGGATGGATGTCAGGCCTGCCCGGCACATGACGTTTGCAAACTCAGCAGCCGAGGGAAATTTCAGGACAGATTCCGGCAGATAGGTGTAGGCATTTTTATCTGTTGACAAAAAAGAACCGATCCTGGGCAGAATTTTTTGAAAATACAGAAGATAGAGCCATTTGAGCCATTTTTTTTCAGGGGTGGTCAACTCAAGGACCACCAGACGGCCACCGGGTTTGAGCACATCAAAAAAAGCAGTGACAGCCTGTTGTCGGTTCATGATATTTCGGATGCCAAAGGCAATGAATACAGCATCAAACTGCCCGGAGGAAAAAGGCAGGGCAAGCGCATCCCCATTGACCAGGCAGATGTTTTCCAACGTTGCTTTCTTCAGTTTTTTCTGGCCCAGATGCAACATTCCCATTGAAAAATCCAGACCAACAATACGGGCCTGGCCATTGAGTGCTGTATTGACCTCCATGGCCACATCGCAGGTGCCGCAGGCAACATCCAGGACAGCGCTGTTTTTTTCAAGGGTTGCCGCCGCAACCATCCGGGTGCGCCAGAGGGTATCCTGATGAAGGCTCAGGAGCCGGTTTAAAAAGTCATATCTGGGAGCGATGCGGTCAAACATTGCCTTGACAAAATCAAGTTCTTTTATCATCGTTGACAACCTGGATTTGTGAGTTAGCTTAAGTTATTTTACAAGACAGCTTGAACACGTACCACAAGATGGGAAGAATTACAATTTTAAAACAGATCAGCTAAATGATGAAGGTGGTTGGGGCTCCATATGACGGATAAAAGAGACTATTATGAAATTCTTGGTGTTTCCAGGGATGTTGAAAAATTGGAACTGAAAAAAGCCTATCGAAAACTGGCCATTAAATATCATCCAGACAAGAATCCGGGGAACAGGGAAGCAGAAGAAAAATTCAAGGAAGCATCAGAAGCCTACGAAGTGCTCAATGATGATAACAAGCGCCAGATTTATGACCAGTTTGGTCACCGGGGGCTGGAAGGTGCCGGCCACTCAGGCCCCAGTGGTTTTGAAGATATCTTTTCAAGTTTTGGGGATATTTTTGAAGATTTTTTTGGATTTGGTGGCGGTGGCCGTGGCAACCGGGTTCGAAAAGGAAGTGATCTTCGTTATGACATGACCATTGATTTTATGGAGGCCGCCTTTGGTACGGAAAAGACCATCACCATTCCCAAAATGGATCTGTGTGATCTTTGCAAGGGGTCTGGCTGTGCTGAAGGCAAATCTCCCCAGACCTGTTCCCAGTGCAATGGCACAGGCCAGTTTATTCAGAGCCAGGGTTTTTTCAAAGTCAAAACCTCCTGTCCCTATTGCAAAGGGCATGGAACGGTTATCACAGATCCGTGCACAAAATGCCGGGGACAGGGGCGCGTGGAAATTACACGGAAGGTTCAGGTGAAAATACCTGCGGGTGTGGATGTCGGATCAAAACTCCGCCTCACAGGAGAGGGAGAGGCATCACCATCGCCTGGCGGTCCTTCAGGCGACCTGTATGTGGTTATCAATGTCAAGCCCCACAAACGGTTCCAGCGGGATCATACCGATGTGATCTGTGCCATTGACATTTCATTTGTTCAGGCAGCGCTGGGAGATGAAATCACCATCCCAACCCTTGTGGGAGAAGAAAAACTCAAGATTCCCAAAGGGACACAGTATGGAGATCTGTTCCGATTGAAAGGCGAGGGGATCGCCTCTTTGCGAACAGGGCGCAGGGGGGATCAGATCATCAAAGTGATCATCAAGACGCCGACCAAACTGAACCAGAAGCAAATTGAGCTGCTGCAGGAATTTGACAGGCTGGATTCCAATAAAATCTCCAACAAATTAAAAAATCTGTTTAAAAAGCTTTAACCGGAGATAAAGGATAATCAATATGTTTGAACTGAAGGTCAAAACCCGGTTTGCCGGTGCTCATCAATTAACGATGGTGGGACAGAAGTGTGAGAACCTCCACGGACACAACTGGCATGTGGAGGTGTGTGTCCAGGGAAAAGAATTGAATTCAGCCGGTGTTCTGGCGGATTTTGGTGATATCAAAAAAGCGGTGCGCCAGGTGGTGGAAGGCGAACTGGACCATAAATTCTTAAATGAACTGGATATGTTCAAGAACCGTCAACCGACATCTGAGCGCATCGCCGTCTACATTGCGCGGCAGGTTCAGTCGCTTTTGGATGAACAGCCAGGTGCAGAAGGCATACGGGTGTCCAGGGTCATGGCCTGGGAGTCGGACGACGCCTGTGCCACTTATCTGCCGGACTAATTTTTTTGAATATATGTTATCCTTGGTCAATAATCCGTTTGGCGGGAATAATCCCGGTGGCGGCGGCAGATACTATATTTCCGGCAACACCGGGTCCATCTCCGGCGACATACATGCCCTTGATGGTGGTTTCAAGATGACAGGTGGTATGAACCTGGGTTGCAAAAAATTTGATTTCCGGCGCATACAAAAGGGTTTCATCATTGAACACCCCGGGCACCACGTTGTTTAGAATTTCAAGGCCTTCGATCAGATTGGTCAGTATCCTTTCCGGCAGTGCCATGGCAATATCACCACACACCACATGGGTCATGGTGGGTTCAATATAGCCTTTCTGGATGCGGTTCCAGGTGGAGCGCCTGCCCCGTTTCAAATCGCCAAACCGTTGTAGAATCGGCTTGCCGCCCCCAATGATGGCGGCAAGCTTCCCAATAGATTCGCCATAGGCCTGGTTATTGGTCACCGGTTCAGTAAGGACCACTTTTGAGAGAAAGGCAAAGTTGGTGTTTCGGGATTTTTTATCGGAATAGGCATGTCCGTTGACACAGACAAAATCGGAATAGTTCTCCAGTGAAATGAACCCTCCCTGGTTGGTACAGAAGGTCCGGGTCTGATCATCATATGTTGGGGTCTGGATAAAGAAAGTGGGGTCATAAATCACATTGCACAAATCATCCATGATATCATTGTGAACTTCCACTCGCACCCCGACCTCGATTCCCCGCTGGCTGAGCTCAAGCCCGTGGGTCTGTGCAATGGATGAGATCCAGTTGGCCCCGACCCGCCCTGGCGCAAGGATCACATTGGCTGCTGTATATCGGCCCTTGTTTGTGACCACTCCGGTGACACGGCCTTCCTGTTCAAGGATGTCAATGACAGTTTCCCCTGTTTTAATCTCAAGCCCTTTTGACTGGATCTCTTCTGCCATTTTTGCAATATAGCGCGGCAGATTATCCGATCCCAGGTGTTTTTGACGGATCAGCAGCAGATCAATGCCGAATCTTCTGGCTTCCTTGCGGATCTGTTTGGCAGCGGCGATGTCTGTGGGAAATATCGGTCCGTCCATTTGATACCGGGTAAAAATTTTTTCCGTTTCGTCAATCAGATCCTGGGCTTCGTTCAAGGGCATGAACTGGGTCAGGTCTGTTTTGCCCAGGCGTGGAATAAAATTGAGCTTACCATCGGAAAACAGGCCGGCCCCCCCGATGCCGGACAGAATATTGCAAGGATCACACTTTGCGCAGTGTTGCAGATGATGATTGGGGCATTTCCGCTTGAAAGGGGATCTGCCCTTTTCAATCAGCAGCACTTTCAAGTTCGAGTGTTCGACAAAGTGATACGCAGCAAAGAGTCCGGCGGGTCCGCCGCCCACAATAATGACATCATATTTCATAAACCACCTGGCTGTTAAAGGATGAAATCTTTTGCTTACATACCTTCCTTTGCAAGGGATTGCAAGGCAGGTATTTTAAAACGTCCAACAGGCTTTATCAATAAGGAGATTCAGTCAGACAGGTGAACGAAGTTAATTAAATATTCTTTAATTATCACTTGCGTTGGAATATAAATATTGGTAAAAACTCAGGAATTCAGAAAGATACAGAAATGAGAATATCATTAAACAAGAGAGGGATGGTTATGAAAGAAGTTGTGATTGTCAGCGGTGCAAGAACCGCAATCGGAAGTTATATGGGATCACTTTCCAGCATGACACCGGTTCAACTGGGTGTTGCGGCGTTAAATGGCGCGATTGAAAAAGCCGGTATTGATAAAAACATGATCGAAGAAGTGGTCTGCGGCCAGTGCAACCAGGCGGGAGCTCCAGGAAATACCGCCCGTCACATTGCCATGGGAGCCGGGCTTTCTGTGGAGTCTTTTGCATTTACCGTGCATCAGCAATGTGCATCCTCCATGCGGGGTGCTGAGCTGCTGGCCCAGGAAATCATGCTGGGGAAAATTCAAATCGGGGCCATTGTCGGTGTGGAAAGCATGAGCAACGCGCCTTATCTTTTGATGAACGCCCGCAAAGGATATCGTCTGGGCGATGGTGAAAACATTCAGGACAGCTTGATGGTTGGCGGTCTGGTGGATGCCTTGCTGGGATACCACATGGGGGTTACCGCAGACAATATTGCGGCAAAATACAATATTCCCCGTGAAGAACAGGACGAATGGGCATTAATGAGTAATCAGCGCGCGGTAGCAGCCATCCAGGCGGGCGCGTTCAAAGATGAAATTGTTCCGGTAGAGATCAAGACCCGAAAAGGAATGGTGGCATTTGATACAGACGAACATCCCAAGGCAGATACATCGCTGGAGAAACTGGCCAAGCTCAGACCGGTGTTTAAAAAAGACGGTACTGTTACTGCGGGAAATGCCTCTGGTCTGAATGATGCCGGCTCCTGCATGATCATGATGTCCAGGCAGAAAGCTGATGAACTGGGCATCAAACC
>JAABSK010000094.1 GCA_011390435.1 Desulfobacteraceae bacterium
CAAACCGGCCATCGAAGCTCCGGCACCACGCAAAAAATGTCTTCGGGTTATGTCGATGTCACCTGTGTTGTGCTGCAACATCTCGGTTGAGTTTTTTTTGATAACGCTTTTTCCCATAATGCCTCCTGCTCCTGATGGATTGATTAAAGGCCTTGGATCTAAATTCCTTGTCATCAGGTAGGATGGATCAGCCGGAAAGGTCAAATTAATTATATTAATGAACAGATAAGGCCATTTCCGAAACTGATGAGGCAATAAATGAATCTGTCAGGGAAGTGTTCGCATAAAGGTAGCGATCAGCTCTTGAATGATTTCTGATGGATTGTTCTGATTGCGATATGACGCATAAAACGTCATTTCCGGTCGTCCCTCCTGCAAACGGATTTCCGAAAAAAGCCCCTCATCAATTTCTTTTCTCATCATAAAATCCGGCAGGATTGAAATTCCGTATCCTTTTTTTACCAGATTTTTAATGGCTTCATTGCTGTCGGATTCACTGATCATGGAAAACTCCTGCAAGTGAATTTTATTTTTGACCAAAAACTGTTCAAATGAAACCCGGCAGCCGGAATCTTTTTCGCGTAAAATCAACCGGGCCTTCTGCAGGCGTTTCAGGGTCGTGATTTTTTCGTCTGTTGATTTTATCGTTCCGGCTTGAAATATCACCAAAGGTGCATGAAACAGTTTGATTTTATGCAAGGACCTGTTTCTGGGCGCCAAGCCAGTGATACCGATATCAAAATCGCCGGACAGCAAGCCGTTGAAGATTTGTTCGCATTTAATAATGGACAGCAGTACAGATGTTTCAGGATGCGATTCCTGGAAAACCGCCAATCCGGCAGGCATGAGATGTTCGCCACCAATACAGCAGGCGCCGATTCTCAGTTTGCGTTGAAGAGAGGGGCTGTGTATCCACATTTCGTTCAGTGTTTCCTGCTGAAGAACTACAAATTTTCTGGCAAGTTTTTGAAGTGTCTCTCCTGCGGTCGTTAGCCGGATAGAACCGGATGGATTCCGAATAAAAAGCGGGGTTTGAAAAAGCTGTTCGATTTTCTGGATTTGAAGGCTTACAGCGGGTTGTGAAAGGAATAACGCTTCTGCAGCTGCAGTAAAACTTCCGCAGTCGGCGACTTTTAGGAAAACCCGTAAAGAAAATAAATTGAGGTCCATCTTGTCGCCTCAATACTATCAGTTTAATGGTGTCTGACCAGTATGAATATCAAAAATCACTGGTCTGTGACCTACCATAGAAATTTTTAAAACTCAACCCTATTCATCTGCATCTTTTTATGTTTTGATCGTGATGATATCCCTTTCCGGCTGGTGCGGGAATCCATTGATCGACCCCATCTTGTTTTTATCCCGCTGAAAGGTGGGTTCACTTTGAATGTAATGGAAAATCAGCCGGGCGGTGTTTTTCAGGCTGTCCATATGGGTCCGCTCGTATCCATGGGATGCGTCGGTTGCAAATCCCACCAGTGCTGTTCGGATATCGCTTCCGGCTTCAATGGCAGAGGCAGCATCAGACCGGTAGAATTCAAACATGTCTTTATTGAATTCAATCTGGTTTTTCCTGCAGATTTCAGCCAGTTTGCGGTTCAGGTGGTAATCAAACGGCCCGGCCTGGTCCATCATTACCAGTGTGGTGGCATGGTCTGTGGTGTTTTGTCCTGTGGCGGTCATGGCACTGTCAATCACCACCATTTCAGTGATATCGCTGTACAGCACTTCTGTGGCACCGATTCCCACTTCTTCGTTGATGGTGAACAGCAGGTGGCAGTCCACCGGCAGATCAGCCGCTTTTGTTTTGATGGCTTTGGCCACGCACAGGAGAATGGCGGTACCGGCTTTGTTATCCAGATGGCGGGAATTGATATAGCCGCCCGGATCAATTTCCGGATTCGGATCAACCGCAACATAGTCTCCAATATCAAATCCGCTGGATTTCAGGTCAGATTCGTTGCGGCATGGGGCATCGATTCTCACTTCGATCTGTTTCCAGGAAACCGGCTGGGTGTTGATTTCATCATTGTAGACGTGACCGGATGCCTTCAGCGGCAGAATGGTGCCGCGGAATTTCTGATTTTCAGTGAACACCGTTACCCTGGCGCCTTCTGCAAACCGGCTGGACCAGGTGCCGATGGGTCTGACGGCCAGGCGGCCATTGTCTTTGAGCTGGCTGACCATGGCGCCCAGCGTGTCCAGGTGAGCGCAGACCGCCCGGTCAAGGGTGCTCATGCTGCCGGGGAGTGTGGCCCGGATCGCGCCTCTGCGGGTCACATTATAGGAAATGCCCAGGGTTTCCAGCTCAGCGCAGACATAGTGAACAATCTGGTCGGTGTATCCGGACGGGCTTGGAATCTGGAGCAGGGACATCAACTGTTTTTTCAGGTAATCTTCATCGGGTTTCATTTTTCTGATCCATGGATGCGGTTGAGGGAAATAAAAGATCAATAAACCGCTCAGCTGTGGGCTGGGGTTCGTGGTTTGCAAGACCGGGACGTTCATTGGCCTCGATAAAGGCATAGTCGTCCCTGCGGATGTCCGGAACGATAAAGTCCAGTCCGGTCACTGGAATATCAAGGGTCTGGCTGATGGTCACCGCCGCTTTTTTAAGGGTATCGCTGATCTCTGCCGTGACATCGTGGATGGTTCCGCCGGTGTGCAGGTTGGCGGTTTTCCGGACGGTAAGGGATTTCCCTTTTGCCAGAATCGTGTCGTAATCATAGCCTTCCTGTTTCAGGCACCGCAGTGTCTCATTGTCTCTGGGGATACGGCTTTCGCCCCCGGTTGCCGCCATCCGCCGGCGGTTGTGCTTCCGGATCAGGCTGGAAATGGAATGGGCACCGGTTCCGGTGATTTTGGGCGGTTTCCGGACAGCAGCGGCCACCACTTCGTGGTTGATCACAATGATTCTCAGATCATGGCCCTGGACATATTCTTCCAGTAAAACATCACTGCAGATTTTTTTTGCCTTTTGAACAGCTGTTTTCAATTCTTTTTCATCGGAAATGTCCACGCTGATGCCGGCACCCTGCTCCCCTCTGGCTGGTTTGACCACCACGCGGCCAGTGGTTTTCATAAATTCGATATCTGCTGAAAAGTCTGTGTGGCGCAGCTGAGCCGGGACATGAATACCGCTGTCCGCCACCAGTTTCCGGGTCAGTCGCTTGTCATCGCACTTTGCCATGGCAATGGCGGTGGTCATTTCAGACAGCGATTCCCGGCAGGTTACCGAGCGGCTGCCCAGACTCAGTTTGAACAGTCCGTATTCCGCATCAATAATGTCGATGATAATGCCCCGTTTCCGGGCTTCATCCACGATCAGGCGGGCATATGGATTCAAGGGTGTGTCTGGCTGGCTTGACGGAACGTACAATGGTTCGTTAATGGCGTTTTTCCGTTTGATGGAAAACGCCGGAATCCGCTGGAATTTCAGTTTTTCATATAATTTGATGGCCTGGGTGTTATCGTGCATCACACTGACATCCATAAAGGCCCTGCCTTTGGTAAAATAATGGCCGGCCAGGTGTTGAACCAGGCAGATCCCGACACCGGGAACACCCGCCTGTGGGTCAACTGCCAGAGACCACAGGCTGGAGCCCTTTTCCGGGTCATTGAATGCCTTGACATGATCAATGCCGGTCACCGTACCGATCACCTGGCCATCAGCGGTGCGCCTGGCAATAAAATAGGTCCGCAGCTTTTCTGCCCTGCGGTCCAGCATGAATTCAGGGTCTGCCCCTTTCATGTGGCACCTGGTGTAAATCCGGTTGATTTCTTCAGCTTCCGCTTTTGTGGTCAGCCTCTGGATCGTGAACAGTGAGCTGGTTTCCGGGGAGTCACAAAAATAATCGTGATGCCATAATCGAAAGGTGTGGGATGGATCCAGAAACAGTTTGTCCGGTGCTTTGGACACAATGACGTGGGGATCAATGACATAAATGGCGATATCCCTGGCGTCATTGCCATGGGAACACATGGCAGCCACCAGCCGGTCACCGTCTTCAAAGGTGTGGCCGAACACCAGCCGGCCCCAGCCCATCTCTGAAAACGCGTCAGACTTCATGGTTTTCGCGGCCGGGCTTTTGATCTTTTCCCAGTTTCTCAGTGACTGGCCATGCTTCTTTTCAATCCGGTGTGTTGTTCGGTTCATGGGACAGCTCCTTATATGCTGTTTTGTTTCATCCAGAACTCCAGAACGGCAATCTGCCAGAGCTTGGAGCCCCCAAGCGGCGTGATGTGTTCGTCTGGCGATGCCAGCAGCATATCCACATATTCGCTGTTGATGATTCCTTTTGAGCTGCTGGTATCACTTTTTACAATGCCGGTGACAAAATCCAGGTATCGGCCCTGTATATATTTAAGGGCGGGTACGGGAAAGTATCCCTTGGGCCGGTCGATCACCTCGTTTGGAATGATCTCTCTGGCAGCTTCTTTGAGAATATATTTCCCCCCGTCTCTGACTTTGTATTCCGCTGGTATCCTGGCTGCCAGCTCCACCAGTTCATGGTCCAGAAACGGAACCCTGGCTTCAAGGCTCCAGGCCATGGTCATGTTGTCCACCCGTTTGACCGGATCATCCACCAGCATGACGGTGGTGTCCATCCGCAGCGCCTGGTCCACAGGGCTGTTTGTTCCCGGCATGGAGAACTGCCGCCGGATATATTCGGTGGTGTGATCCGGGCCCTGGTAATCGCTGTGTACCATCTCCATGAACTCTTCATGGGTCCGGTCACAGAAAACATTCCGATAGTCCTGAACAGGGTTCTGGCTGTCAAGCATCGGCGGGTACCAGTGGTATCCGCCAAACACCTCATCTGCGCCCTGACCGCTCTGCACCACTTTGACGTGCTTTGCAACTTCCTGGCTGAGCAGATAAAACCCGATGCAGTCATGGGAGACCATGGGTTCGCTCATGGCCTGAACACAGGCAGCCATGGACGGCAGAACCTGTTCTGCATCCACAGGGATCTTGTGATGGTCAGTTGCATAATGGCGGGCAATGATATCGGAATACTCAAATTCATTCCCTTTTTCATCTCCAATGCTTTCAAAGCCGATGGAGAACGTCTTGATCTTCTGCTGGCCTGCTTCAGCCAGAAGTCCTGTAATCAGGCTGGAGTCCAGCCCGCCGGACAGCAGAACCCCAACCGGCACGTCCGCCACCAGGCGGCGCTTGACCGCTGCCATCAGGGTTTGGGAAAGCAGCAGCTTCCAGTCTTCAAATCCGTATTTTTCTTCCTGGCTGTCCCGCTCAAAGTTTAACTGCCAATAGGTGTTCTGCACCATGGTGCCGTCCTGCTGAACTGTCATGGTGGTGGCCGGCGGCAGTTTTCGTACCCCGTCAATGATTGTGTGGGGCGCAGGCACAACAGAGTGAAACGACAGATAATAATGAAGGGCCTGGGGTGAGATGGTTTTTTCGATTCTGCCGGTTTTCAGCAGTGCCGGCAGCGACGATGCAAACAAAAGGGAGTCCTGGGTTTTATAAAAGTACAGCGGTTTGATTCCCAGCCGGTCCCGCGCCATAAAGACACAATTGTCTGCCTGGTTGTAAATGGCAAAGGCAAACATGCCGTTGAATTTTTCCACACAGCTTTCTCCCCAGGCATGGTAGGCTTTTAAGATCACTTCGGTATCACCGCTGGAATAAAAGGAATACCCCATCTGCTGTAACTGACTGCGCAGTTCCTTGTAGTTGTATATTGCGCCGTTAAAGACAATGATCAGGCCCAGGACGGGATCCACAAAGGGCTGGTTGGAGTCATCGCTTAGATCAATGATTTTCAGTCGGCGATGTCCGAGCGCTGTCCAGATGCCATGGTACAGGCCCTCATTGTCCGGGCCCCTCCGGGCCATTGCCTGATTCATTGTTTTTACGGATGGTTCGGTAACGGCCTGATTGTTAAAAAAAAGCTCTCCACAAATGCCACACATATATATTTTCTCCTGTGGGATAAAGATTAACGGCTTAAGATCAAAACCCAAAAAATATATCGTATTCAATGCAAAATGTCAAGGTTGGCCAGGCTTCCGTTATTGGTATGTTCAGTTAAAACATATGAATACAACAGATTGCATGAATAAGTGCAGCAGCAGAAGTAATTAGAGTTGAAATCAATTTCAGGGGCGTTTCATACAGATCAGGCAGCAGTGAAACGGGAGGGTACGGCAAACAGCACCCTCCCCATGGGGTGGATCAGCAGGCGTTTTCCAGAATCCGGGTGGCCACATCCGGTGTGATCTTCCGTTTTTCACCCAGCTTGACCATGCCGTGGGCTTTGAGCTGTTCAACAATGGTGGAAATATTTTCAGCATGGATGCCATAATCGCTCAGGCGGGTTTTGATTCCCATGGCGTGAAAAAAATCAGCTGTTTTTTCAATGGCCAGCTCGATTTTTTCATCTGTCGAACCCGATTGGATTCCCCAGACCCGGTCGGCATATTGCAGCAGCTTGTCGGTTTTTTCATCTTTTTGGATGCGAAGCAAAGACGGCAGAACAATGGCAAGGGTTCTGGCATGATCCACGCCATGCAGCGCAGTGATCTCGTGACCGATCATATGTGTGGCCCAGTCCTGGGGAACACCGGCACCGATAAGGCCATTGAGGGCCAGGGTGGCACACCACATCAGATTGGCACGGACATCGTAATCATCCGGATGGGCAAGCGCTTTGGGGCCTTCTTCGATCAGGGTCAGCAGCAGGCCCTCGGCAAAACGGTCCTGGAGTTTTGCATTGACCGGATAGGTCAGGTATTGCTCTGTGGTATGAACAAACGCATCCACCACTCCGTTGCTGATCTGGGCAGCCGGCAGGGTAAACGTGGTTTCCGGGTCCAGAATGGAAAAGACCGGAAATACCTGTGGGCTGGAAAAAGGCAGTTTTGCACGCAGGGCTTTGTTGGTGATGACCGATCCGCAGTTCATTTCAGATCCGGTGGCCGGCAGGGTCAGTATGGTGCCGAACGGAAGGGCTGATTTGATTTTAGACCCAAAGCTGGTCATGATCTCCCAGGGATCGCCGTCGTAATGTGCTGCGGCTGCAATAAATTTGGTGCCGTCAATCACAGACCCGCCGCCAATCGCCAGAAGGAAATCCACATTTTCTTCGCGGATCGCTGCCACACACTTCATGAGGGTTTCAAATGAGGGATTGGCCTCGATTCCCCCGAACTCTCTGACCTGAAACTCTTTGAGGCTGTCTTTGACTTTGTCCAGAATCCCGTTGGATTTGACGCTTCCGCCACCATAGGTGATTAACACGGTTGCCGCTGAAGGGATCTGCTTTTTGATATCGGAGATCCGATCTTTTCCAAACAGTATTTTTGTGGGATTGTGAAAGTTAAAGTTCAGCATTGTCTTTCCTTTTTTTTGGGGTTAGAATCAAGATACGCTTAAGGTTCATTTTCAGTTTATGACTGGCGGTTCTGGAAGTCAAATTTAAATTGCGTGTTTCAGTGTCCGTTTTCTTTACAGGTTGGCAGGTTCTGATCTGTTATTTTCCAATACCGAATCTGCGATATCCGGGCTGATATTCACATAGAGCACCTTTCTCAGGCAGTTTTCAGGTTTTACTCATCATGGCATGGCACTTGCTAAACTCTGTTTTAACGACACAATGAAAAAGGTGCTAACCATATGAAAACAGGGAGGAAAATATGCTGATAAGAGACTGGATGAGCCGGCCGGTACTGACCATAGATCATGACGCTTCGCTGGGGGATGCCCTGAGTTTATTCCAGACTCGGGTGATTTCACTTCTGCCGGTGATGGACAAGGATGAAATCATCGGGATCGTCACTGACGGAGATATCAAAAAGGCAGGGCCTTCTGATGCGACCACCCTTGATCGATTCGAGATGATATCCTTGCTGGACAGTATTAAAATTCATTCTGTGATGTCTGCCCCGGCAATCGCAATACAGTCTGACCACACAGTTGACGAGGCAGCTGATATCATGCTCGCCAAGGGCATATCCGGGATGCCGGTAACGGATAACCAGGAAAAACTCGAAGGGGTGATCACCAAAAGCGACATTTTCAGGTGTCTGGTATCTTTTACCGGTGTGGCAAACCGGGGGCAGGTTTTTGCCTTTAACCTTCAGGACAAGCCAGGCATCATCAAAACCATCACCGACATGATTCGAAGCGGGGGCGGAAGGCTGTGCAGTGTGATGACGTCCCATGACGATATCGATGATGGATACCGCAAAGTGTTTGTTCACGCCTTTGATATTGAGCCTGGAGAATTTGACGCTCTGGCTGAGCGTTTTCGCAGATCCGGCGATCTGTTTTATTTTGCGGATCTGTCAAGGAATTACCGGGTGATTTGTTAACCATAAAAAAGGAGGCAGAAAAATGAAGCGAATCCAAAAAATCATGGCATGTATTGATCTTTCCGAGTATTCGTTGATGACTCTGGAGTATGCAATGGAGATCGCCGGGAATACCGATGCTGAAGTGGTTGTTTTCAGTGTGATCAATCAGCGGGACATCAGCGGGATTGAAATGGTGAGTGTTTACTATCCGGATAAATTCAATGTGGAAGAATACACCAAGAAGATGAAAAAAGACCGGCATGAGGCATTGAAACAGATGATAAAGGATCATTTTTTTGATGAAAAATCAAAAATTACGATTCATATTGAAACAGGTATTCCGTCAGAATGCATTCTGGATGCTGCCAAGGCCGAGAATGTGGACATGATTGTCATGGCCAATAAAGGCCGGGGAAACCTGTCACGAATTATTTTCGGCAGTGCGGCAGAACGGGTATTCCGCCATTCACCCGTTCCGGTTGTAAGTGTCAGGGATGAGCGAATATTTCACAAGGAGAAATGAGATGGCTGAGAATTCAAACAAGATCCTAGTGGCTCTGGATGGCACGCCAAAAGCATTTCACACCATAGATTACCTGTGCAGCTTTAAACCCTTTTTAAAACGCCAGGTGGTTCTGCACAATGTCATCACCCGCGTTCCCTACTGCTATTATGATTTCAAAAAGAATCCATCCAGCAAAGTCGCAGAGTCCGGAGTAGCGGCATGGACTGAGGAATACACAGCCCACATGACATCTTTTATGGCAGAATCCAAAACCCGTATGGTGCATGCCGGATTTAAACCCGAATCCATACAGATAATTATATCGGAACGAAACCGGGGCATTGCCAGGGATATTCTGGATGAGGCTCAAAAAGGGTATTATGCCCTGATGATCCGGCGCCGGGGCGGGGCAGATGCATTGCTGCCGATTGCCATGGGCAGTGTGTCCACCAAGCTGATGGAAAAAGCCAGAAGTTTTCCGGTCATCCTTGCCGGAACCCGGAAGATGATGCATTCGCTTTTTATTGCTGTTGACGGTTCTGACGGTGCGAAACGCGCGGTGGAATTCGTTGCCCAGACAGCAGGGGAGTCCAATTGCCGGATTGTTCTGTGCAGTGTGCTCAGGGATTTTGACCGAATTGGAGGCGTAAAAGATCCTGACAACTCAGATATGGTCAAAGAGGCGTTTGAGCAGATTGAAGCGGCAATGGATGATGCCTGTGACCGGCTTGAAATGCAGGGTATTTTGAAAAGGAATATCACGATTAAAATTATCCAGGGTGCAAAAAGCCGTGCTGCAGAGCTGCTTGAAACAGCAAGGGCTGAAAATTGCGACACCATCGTGGTG
>JAABSK010000095.1 GCA_011390435.1 Desulfobacteraceae bacterium
ATTGCTGGTGGCGGAAATGAACTGCCTGAAGCAGTAACACTTCTGAAAGCCGCCGGTGCTGATCAGGTAACGGTTCTCGTCCGGAAAAGCCCGGAAGATGCCGGGCTGGATTCATCAACTGTTGAAGCCTTGAAATCTGTCGGTGCAACCCTTGTTTACAATGCCGGTATCACAAAAGTCAGCGGCATAGACGGACACCTGAAATCCATTGTTTATACATCCCTTGACACGGGCGAAAAATATGATATGGATACAGACACGCTGGTGATCGGTTCAGGGCGGTTCCCTGAACTGGTGTTTGTGCCGGTCCGCAAAGATGAAGGGACTGTGCTACAAGAAGCAGCTGATGAACCTCTGATTTGGGAAGGGGTTGAGCTGCAGAAAAAACCGGATTCAAACAGGGAGATGGGATTGCTTTCAGATCAGGATGTGATCAGCGAATATGCATCGGCTGTTGCAGCCATCAATGGCGGTCGAAAAGCAGCTGCAGCCGTTCATAACCTGATGTATCATCTTCCGTTTCAGGAACCCTCCCGGTTGATTACCCCGCGATCTCATATTCAGGATGTTGATGCTTTGATTGCTGTGGACGTCTCCCCCAGAAACATGATGCAGATCACAGAGGTCCAGCGCGGATCTTCAGATAAATTTTCAACAGGGTTCTCAGCAGAAAAAGCCCGGGCGGAAGCCGACAGGTGCCTTCGATGCGGCCTTGTCTGTTATGAAAAATCCAAGGCAGCAGGATGAAGACGGAACACGGGTGCTGCTGTAATTTTTTATCATGAAATTGGGTAGCATATGAGATCTGAACGGATACTTGTTGTTGACGATGAGCAGCGGATTGTCGAAAATATTTCACTTTGCCTGAAAAGAGAGGCGTTTGACTCTATCGGAGTCCATAGCGGTACTCAGGCGATACAGATTTTCCAGCAGCAGAAATTTGATCTCGTCCTTTTGGATGTGAGCATGCCCGGTATGAACGGGTATGATGTCATGGAACATCTGTTCCGGATTGATCCAGATATCCTGATTATCCTTATCACCGGTTTTGCAACGGTTGAATCGGCGATCCGGGCGCTGAAGATGGGTGCCTGGGATTACCTTAAAAAGCCGTTTGAGTATGCAGAACTGATGAAAACGGTTCAAAACGCGCTGTCCCAGCGGAAGCTGATTCAGGAAAAACAGTCCGTCTGCAGACAGCTTGAAGCATCTGAACGCCAATACGCCTATATGGTCAACAATTCGCCTGATCTTATCTTTACCCTGGATGCCAACGGGTGTTTTACCTTCGCCAATCAACAGTTTGAAAAACTGCTTGGATTTACTGCAGAGCGTCTGATCGGAACGCCATTTGAGCAGATTATCCATGATGATGATTGTTCAAAAGCGGCGATCCTGACCCAGCGGGAAACAGATCCGTCATATCCTGAATCCGGCAGGGAGATGAACTTTCGGTTCAAGCGGGCCCGGTGCTCAGATATTGGATATGATACCTATGAAAATTTTGCGTTTATGGAGTTGAAAGCCGCTCCGATTTTTATTTCAGACAGTGCGCAAGAAACAGTGTTCAACGGTGTTCATGTGGTGGCAAGGGATGTGACCGAACGGATAACCCTGGAAGAGCAGCTCCGCCAGGCACAGAAAATGGAAGCGATTGGAACGCTGGCCGGCGGGATTGCCCATGATTTTAATAATATTCTGATGGGCATCCAGGGATATGCATCCCTGGTCAAGACGGGGTTTGATCGGAACAGTGATGAATTCAAGCGATTGTCCAGCATTGATGACTATGTGTTCAGTGGTGCTGAAATGGCCAAGCAGTTGTTGGGATTTGCCCAGAAAGCCTGTCAGGAAACCACGCTGATGAATTTGAATTATCTGTTAAAAATGTCTGTCAAGATGTTTGGCCGCACCAAAAAGGACATTCTCATTGAGCAATTTCTTGAAAAAGATCTGTGGGGGACGGTGGTGGATGAAGGGCAGATCAAGCAGGTTTTGCTCAACCTGTTCGTCAATGCCTGGCAGGCCATGCCCAATGGCGGTAAGATTCTGGTAAAATCCGAAAATGTGGTTCTGGACGAATTTGAAATCAGTACCCCTGGCAGTTTTGTCAAAATTACAGTTGCAGACACTGGCTGCGGTATTGATGAGGCCATTGTCAACCGGATTTTTGATCCGTTTTTCACCACCAAGGAAAGAGGACAGGGGACCGGTCTTGGTCTGGCAACAGCCTATGGCATCATCAAAAGTCACCAGGGCCTTTTAACCGTCGAAAGTCAGCCGGGAAAAGGCAGTGCCTTCATGTTTTATCTTCCCGCCATCCCAAAACCGGTGTCTCCTGCAGCGGAAATGAAAAAAAACAGCCGGGTGATCAATGGAAAGGGGACCATACTGCTGGTGGACGATGAAAAAGGAGTGATCGAGGTCTGTTCGGAGATGATTGAATCCCTTGGATACCGTGTGAAAGTTGCCGGTGATGGGATTGAGGCGCTGGAAGTACTGAAGAATGAGGGAAATACCATTGATCTGGTTGTCCTTGACATGGTGATGCCCCGTATGGATGGCCAGGAAACCTTTGATCATATTAAAGCACTTGATTCAGGAATGCGGGTGCTTCTCTCCTCAGGTTACAGCCGGGATGAGCAGATCGAACAGATGATGGAAAAAGGCTGTGACGGATTTATTTTAAAACCCTTTGATGTGGAAACCCTTTCTGAGCGGATTAATACCATTTTAAAAAAGCCTGAAAAACAATTTTCAAGCAGTGTGTCTACCGGGTAAAAACCTGAAACGGCCCAGGCAGGATGCCCGGACCGTTTCAGGTTTTACTCAGATGCGTTTTTGCTGGATCAAATCAGCAGATGATTATGCAAAGGCTTTTTCCAGATCTGGAATGATCTGTTTTTTACGGCTCATGATGCCGGGCAGCCATGCTTTTCCATTGGCAGGTTTCACACCAAAGGCTTTTTCCACGATCGCTTCATCATCAGAAGCGATGAGCAGTTCAGTGCCTTCTTTCATGATGTCCGTGAGCATCAGCAGGACACTGTGATGACCTTTTTCAGCTTTCAGATCCTGGATATCTTTTTCCAGATCCGCTTTGATGCCATCGACAATGGACAGATCAACCAGTTCCAGCTGACCAACACCCACGCCTTTTCCATTCATGTTGAAATCTTTGTAATCACGGAATACCAGTTCACGGATGGGGGTCCCTTCAACAGCAGATTTTACCTTGAACATCTCAATCCCCAGCGCTTCAAGATCATTTTCACCGCAGATTTCTGCCAGCTGAGCGCAGATTTTTTTATCAGCATCAGTGCAGGTGGCGGATTTGAAAATTACGGTATCCGACAAAATCGCGCACAGCATAATGCCGGCAATGTCTTTGGGAATTTCAACATCCATGTAGTTGTACATGGAGGCGATGACGGTGCAGGTGCATCCCACCGGCCATATCCAGCATTCAAGGGGCTGGCCTGTGGTCACATCTCCCAGTTTGTGATGATCGACAATCCCCAGAATATTGGCTTTGGCAAGATCATCAGGACTCTGGGCCAGATCTGAATGGTCCACAAGATAGACGTCCTTTCCTGCATAAGATGTTACGACCTGGGGAGCGGCAACACCGAATTTGTTCAATACAAATGTGGATTCAGGGTTTAATTCACCCTGGGCGGCTGGTGCAATATCTTCACCAAGTTTTTTCTTGAGATCAGCAAGGGCAATGGCTGCACACACTGAATCTGTATCTGGATTTTTGTGACCAAATACTAAAGCTGACATAAAACCTCCTAAATGTTTTCGAGTCTTGTTTCTATGGTTTGATGATCATAAACAATTCAATCATCTCTTTGTTTTTTGATGCTGCGATTCAAAAATCTGCAGTTTCTTATAAAATTAATTGGCAATATAAACAAGTAAAATTTTAAGCAATGCAGGTTTTACATCGGGCACAATCGATCATGGGGCAGGCTGGGGAAGGCTTTTGCCGGGATGCCCTGCGATATTCTTTGAGCAGGAAATGTTTATTGATCCGGTTGTTTAAAAAATCCCAGGGCAGAGTTTTCTCAGGAGAAATGGGATGGTAAACGACCTGATCGCAATAGGCTTTATGCTGTCGCAATGCCGCAGGCCATCCGTTTTCCAGTGCGGTCTCAATTACACTGGCGCACTGAACATCACCCCGGGACAGCAGGGCATGAATTCTGGCCTGCCGGAGGGATTCTACATTGATTTTTATATTGGCGATTTTTTTCAGTCCGTCCTGAATCATGCGGATGCGATGTTTCAAAATTGTTTCTTCTGCCATGGCTGACCATTGAAACGGGGTGGCAGGTTTTGGGATAAACGGGTTGAGGCTCAGGGTGATCGTGCCCATTTTTTTTTGTTTTCTGGAGGCTTCCAGAAAGACGGCTTTGATTTTCAATGTCAGATCAACAATGGCCTGAACATCTCTGTCGGTTTCAAATGGCAGACCGATCATGAAATAGAGTTTTAAATTCATGATGCCGGCGGCCACCAGGCGCTGTGCCGCACTCAAAATATCCGGTTCTGTGATCTGCTTGTTGATGGTTTGCCGCATTCGTTCAGAACCGGCTTCCGGAGCGATGGTGGCGGTTTTGACTTTGGATCGGGACAGCGCCTGGACGAGGTCGTCATTGAGAAGATCGGCCCGGAGTGAGGAAAAAGAGAGTTGAAATCCTCTGGTGATGGCAAAACTGCAGATGCTGTCAATATCTGGATGATCGGCAATGGCTGAACTGACCAGACCGATTTTATCAGTTCTGCCAGAAGCGGATTCAATGGCGGTACAGATATTTTCAAGCGGATACACCCTGGGTGGCCGGTAAATAAAGCCGGCACTGCAGAACCGGCAACCGTGCGGGCATCCCTTGAGAATTTCGATCAAAAACAGATCCTTGAATACTGCATCCCGGGTGAGGATACAGGAGGTGGTGATCGTATCTTTCAGGGTTTCAAGGTACTGCACCGTGATCTGAAAGGACTGGTTTGCAGTGTGCAAGGATGGTACATATGCACCGGGAAGGCTGGACTCAATGGTCGTGAGCAGGGGTCTGCCCGGAGTGTCAAAAAAAAGGTCAAAGAACGGTTTTAAAAGGCATTCCGCCTCACCCAGAAGAAAGCAGTCAATAAACGGTGCGATGGGCTGGGGATTCAAAAAACAGGCAACTCCCCCTGCGATCACCAGGGGGTGGGTGTGGTTTCGATCAGATGAACGCAGGGGGATGCCTGACTGGACAAGGAGTTGGGCGATGTGGATAAAATCATTTTCAAATGAGATTGAAAAAAAAATGATGTCGAACTGGTGAAGGGGCAGACCACTTTCTTCGCTTGCAGGCACGGGGGCACCGGTTTTTTTATCCGGCAGAAACACCCGTTCACACGCCACTGAATCCAGCTGATTGATCAGGGTGTATACTGTCTGAAACCCAAGGCTTGACATGCCGGTCTGGTAGGTGTTCGGGTAGACAAGGGCGGTTCTTAAAAGTCCTTTGCCAGTCTTTAAAACAGCCCCCTGCTCAGTCCGTTTTTCCGGGGGGCTGTTTTTCCGGCCCTGCTTCAAGCGTGACCCCATTTCATCAATCTGCTTTGCGCCTCAAAAAGGTCGGCACCTCCAGATCATCATTGTCATAGTGCATGCTGTTGTAGTCCGGAATCACTGTATCATCTCCAACAGCTCTTCGGGTTTTGATGATCACAGGATTATCAAATTCATTCCATGATGACAGCTCATCTTCCGTCGGCGTTCTCAGTTTTCCCCTGGCCAGGGTCTGAAGGGTTTTTGCCCCGGACGGGTCTGCAGCTTTTGCCGCGTGGTACCCGGCAGGCTGGGCAGCTGGGTCAAAATGATGGATGTTATCACCATCCTTGTTCCGGGCATCCCCAATGCCGGTGGCAATCACGGTAATCCGGATTTCATCACCCAGCTCATCATCAAATGTCTGGCCCCATATGATCTCAGCGTCATCTCCCACTTCCTGATGAATCCGGTCGGATGCTTCTGTCATTTCATCAAGGGTCAGGTCTGAGCTGGAGGTGATATTCATTAACACCCCTTTGGCACCGGAAATAGAGATATCTTCCAGCAGTGGATGGGAAATCGCCCGTTCAGCCGCTTCAATGGCCCGGTTTTCTCCAGAGGCAATACCAATACCCATCAGAGCCTTTCCCGCTTTCTGCATGGTGGTCCGGACATCTGCAAAATCCAGGTTGACATGACCCGGCATCATGATCAGATCGGTAATACCTTTTACAGAATGGTGAAGGATCTCATCCGCCTTGATGAACATATCCACCATCTTGGCGCCTTTGGGGGCAATTCCCCGGAGACGGTCGTTCGGGATGGTGATGACGGTGTCCGTAATGCCGTGAAGTTTTTCAAGACCTTCCAGGGCCTGCTTTTCCCTTTTTTTCCCTTCAAAGGAAAACGGTTTTGATGCAACTGCCACAGTGAGAATGCCCAGGTCCTTGCAGATTTCCGCAATTACGGGTGCAGCTCCTGTTCCGGTTCCGCCGCCAAATCCAGCTGTGATAAAGACCATGTGACTGTCTTCCAGCGCAGCCCTGAGTTCGTTTGCACTCTCCAGAGCAGCTTCCCGTCCTTTTTCCGGATTTGCGCCGGCACCCAGTCCTTCGGTAAGGTTCTTTCCGATCTGAATTTTGATTTCAGCCCTGGAAGCTTCGAGTGCCTGGACATCTGTGTTGGCCACAATGAATTTGACGCCTTTGAGCTTTGCATCAATCATGTTGTTCACTGCGTTTCCACCAGCCCCGCCAACACCGATAACCTTGATTTTTGCTGAATTTTCGTTCTCAACATAAGAAAATGCCATACCCACCTCCATTTGATTAAATGATCTCTTTAAACCATTGTTTCATTCGATTTAATATGCCTGAAAACCCTGCGGTTTCCGCTTCTTTAAAATCCATTTGACAGGTTGCCGTGGATCCGAAGATCACCAGGCCAACACCGGTTGCATAGGCCGGGTTTTTCACAATATCTTTTAATCCACCGATTTTGTTGGGTTCCCCAACCCTGACCGGCACGTTAAAAACCGACTCTGCAATCTCTGTGATGCCGTCAAGCACAACGCTTCCACCGGTCAGGATAAATCCTGCCGGAAATGAATTTTCCAATCCATTTTTAAACAGTTCTGTTCTTAAAAGGGTAAAAATTTCTTCCACCCGGGGTTCAAGGATTTCAGCCAGTATTCCCCGGGACAGTCGTTTTGGTTCCCTGCCGCCTACAGCAGGGACTTCGATGGTTGCGCTGCTGCGGACATTTCCCGGCATGCAGGTGCCATGGTCAATCTTGATTCTCTCTGCTTCAGGCAAAGGTGTCCGCAACCCGATGGAGATATCATTGGTCAGGTTGTGCCCGCCCAGGGTCAGTTCATAGATAAATTTCAGATTGTTGTCCTTGAACAGGGCAAGGTCTGTGGTGCCGCCGCCCATATCCGCAATCATACATCCGAGTTCTTTTTCTTCGTTTGTCAGAACTGCCATGCCCGATGCCAGCGATTCCAGGGCGATGTCACAGACCTCAAGGCCGGCCTTGTTGCAGCATTTTACAATATTCCGGGCAGAAGAGACTGCACCGGTAACAATGTGGATTTTTGCTTCGAGCCGGATGGCTGTCATGCCCACCGGGTTTTGAATGGATTGCATATCATCAACAATAAATTCCTGGGGGATGACATGCAGAATTTCTCTGTCTGTCGGAATCGCCACTGCCTTGGCAGCATCAATGACCCGCTCTACATCCTGTTCAGTAATCTCTCTGCCTTTGATGGCAATAATACCGTGGGAGTTCATTCCTTTGATGTGGTTGCCGGCAATGCCGACATACACAGAGGAAATATCACACCCAGCCATGAGTTCAGCCTCTTCCACTGCTTTCTTGATGGCATCCACTGTGGAATCAATGTTGACCACAGTCCCCTTGCGCAGGCCTGTGGACGGGTGTGAACCCACACCAATGATATTGATTTCATCGTCTATCATTTCACCGACCACCGCACAGATTTTGGTGGTGCCGATGTCAAGGCCCACGATTATTTTTTCATTTCCCTGCAATTTAAACCCCCCTTTCGAAATTAGTGTGCAGAGTAACGTCCTGAGTTGTTTTGATAAATACTTTATGCAGGTCATATATGTCGATGTCGGTGATTTTCCGGTCTGGAAAGTTTTTATCAATATACTCGCTAAGTTGTCTGGCTTTTTTAAATTTTCGTTCAAAATCATCAAACCCCAGCCTGACCGCGACGACACTGCGGTCACCATCAAGCGTCGGGGCGCTGTCTGCGGCCATTTTCACGGCAATTCCCGTATGGTCGTCACCATTAATCTGAACCAGTTTTTTTCCGCTGTGAGACTCCAGCAGGTTCATGATGGAATCGAATGCCCGCCCGTCAAACAGGTATTGATTGGAGCGGCGAGTCAGATCAAGTCCGGTAATCACCGGCAGATCGTCGACCTGGTCTTTGTGGGGATTGTATTCCTTGAACGGTGTGCCCTGGGTATTGATCAGAATGTCTGTCAGGTTCTCAATTCTGACAATGGCCAATGGTTTCTGTTCAACAATGTCAAGCACCAGAACGCCTTTGAATTTTCGTTTGGCACCGACAGAATCGATCCAGGGGTGGGATTTGATCCGCTGCTCAATGGTGGTCAGATTGACGGCAAAAATGTTGGTATTGTCCTGCAGATCTGCCAGCAGAAGGAGTTCCTCTTTTTTCACCTGGTTCAGTCCGGTGACATCGATCTGCCGGATATTGAAAAAACTGGACTGGGTAAAAAAATCATAGATAAAAATGGCAGCAAGGCTCAGAATACTCATGCATGCCACGACCATGATGCATTTCAGGCAAAAATCAATGGTGTGTCCGGAATCGGGAAATTCCGCTTCCCCTGTGACGCCGCCGTCCGGTCTGTACCGGTTGGGTTTGATTTTTTTACTCACCTTCGATCCTCACTTCTGTTTCAAGGTTAATGTGGAATTTTTCAGATACTGTTTTTTGAATTTTCTGTTTCAATGCCAGAATATCCCGGCAGGTGGCAGCGCCTGTGTTGATGATGTAATTGGCATGCTGTAAAGAGACCATGGCATCATTGATTCGGGAGCCTTTGAGTCCTGCCTTTTCAATCAGTTCTCCGGCAGATGGGCCAGTGGGGGGGTTTTTGAAAAAACACCCGGCACTGACTGACGATACGGGCTGGGTGGCGTTTTTTCGTTCAATCGTCTGTCGGGCCAATTGTTCAATGGTGTTTCGATCTCCTTTGGCCAGTTTGAGTTCTGCTGCGACAATCACGCCAGGGGTGTTCAAGCTCCGGTAGGTAAAATCAAG
>JAABSK010000096.1 GCA_011390435.1 Desulfobacteraceae bacterium
GATCACCTCCACGGCAAAGGGCCGTTTTTCACCGCCCACAGACACGCCGCCTTCAGCATTGATCTCATCCACGGCCAGCCGGATGCCCCGCTCCGCATCCCAGCCGTAAAGATAGGCAGTGGACAAAGGGGCTCCCAGGATAATGGGTTTCTGGGCTGTTGCAGATCCTGAAAAAAAGAAAATTCCCGCTGTTGCCACAAGGGCAACCCATACGTGCAATCTGAAACGCTTCATACTTTTCTCCTTATGCTGAAAACATCACCATGATTGGGGATGTTTTATCTGCATTTTTCCATAAGCAGCGGGGAAGATCAGCAGCAGGCAACGTACCGGTTGAGCACAAAAGGTGCGGGCAGTTTATGGTATCTGGCTTTATGATGCAAGATAGAAAGCAAACAACATACCACAATCTTATGAACAAATAAAAAAAAATGAACAGGCTTCAGATGCAAAGGCCCCGTCATTTTTTTTGGCATGCTTACCAGATGGATTTTTGCAGTCAACAGAGGCATATGGAAAAAATTCTTCCACCTGCATGGAAAAAATTCTTCCATGCCGCATCAGTCCGGACGGATACCATATTTTTTAATTTTACTGCGCAGGGTGGGCAGGGTGATCTGCAAAAGCCTGGCGGCCCGGGATTTATTCCATCCCAGCTGGGAAAGGGTTCTGGCAATATGGTGTTTTTCCACATGGGCCAGGGAAAAAGATTCCAGACCCTGGACCGGTCCCGACCTGTGTTGATCTAAAGTCCGGTCAATATCATCTCTGAGCAGCACATTGCCCCGGCATCCCACCAGGGCCTGGACAATGGTGTTTTCCAGTTCCCTGACATTGCCCTTCCAGTTGTGTCTGCGCAGCCTTTCCATTACCCCGTCCTGGATTTTGGTCACACCCGTTCCCAGTTCCAGGTTGATTTTGTTCAAAAAATGTTCCACCAGGAACGGCAGATCAGACAACCGCTCTTTCAAGGAGGGCAGATGGATGGTAAACACCTTGAGGCGGTAATACAGATCTTCCTTGAACAATTTTTTTTCCACCAGTGAGGACAGGTCCTGGTTGCAGGCTGCCACAATGCGGCAGTTGGATTTCAGGACATGGGTTCCCCCCACCCGTGTGTATTCTTTTCGCTGAAGGAATCCCAGAAGCTTGCCCTGGATTTTCAAAGGGAGCTGGGAAATTTCATCCAGAAACAAAGTCCCGTTGCCGGCCAGTTCGATTTTACCTGTGGTGGTCTGGTCCGCGCCGGTGAAAGACCCTTTTTCATGGCCGAAAAGTTCACTTTCAATGATGGTGTCCACCACGGCTGAACAGTCAAATACAATAAACGGTTCATCCTTGCACGCAGAATTCATATGGATCACCCGGGCGGTAAGTTCCTTGCCCGTGCCGGTGTCTCCCTGGAGCAGCACATTCACCTGCCGGGTGCACACCAGTCCCATCATCTTAAAGACCTGGCGCATCTTTTCGCTTTTTCCGATGATGACCACAGAATTGCCGGCATCAGTAAACGCTTTTACAGAAGGGGTTTTTTGATCAATTTCAATGATGCGGGCCGCCCGGTCCACGGCCTGTTCCACCTGGTCGATGTCCAAAGGTTTGTGAATATAGTCAAAAGCCCCTGTTTTCATGGCCAGAATGGTGGTTTCCATATCCTGAAACGCGGTGATCATGATAATTTTTGCCGGGCATTCTTTTTTTACCATGGATTTCAATATATCCAGACCATTTGCATCAGGCAGCCTGATATCAAGGATCACCACCTGGGGGCATTGTTTTTCAAACAGATGCATTCCTCTGGTTCCTGAGTCAGCGGTCAATACGGTCAGCCCCTTTTCTTCAAAAAACATGCGCAGGGTTTCAAGAATGGATGGTTCATCGTCAATGACCAGAATTTTTGTCACAGCATCCCCACATAAATTTCAGTTACACGGATATACCGGAAAGTCGTATGTGATTTGCCGCTGGAAGTCAAGCATGCCTGAAATTTGTTATTGGGATATTTATTGGGATATTTATTAGGGATATGATATAGTAGCACGCATGATGATGCGTACTGAAACCTGATAATGAAAAAAATAATAGAATAACCTGATAATGAAAAAAAAAATACTTGTTACCGGGGCTGTCATTCTGATCTGCCTTGCCGCTTTGGTGGCCGGGCTTTACGGATACAGCCGCACGGACCATGCAAAAAATCTGCTGGTGGATCACATCAACACCCTGATTCCCGGCACACTGAAGGCAGAACGTATCGATGTGCTGGCTGCAGGGTCATTTCTCCGGCTGGAAAACCTGCAGCTGCAGGATCCACAGGGAAACACCTGCCTGGCATTTGATTCCCTCAGGCTGGATATCCGGCTCAGTGCCCTGTTTGACAAGGTTCTGGAAATAGAGAACCTGCATATTGACCGGCCCAGACTGCATATTGCTGCTGACGGCAGCGGCAAGATAAATATCCTTGATGCCCTTGTTGCCGGCGATGACACACCTGAAGATATCCAGGCTGATGACCAGGATGCGGCCGGCATCCCTTTGAATGTAAAGATCAGAAAGGCCGGAATCACCGACGGCTCTGTGGTCTTTGCTGATCCTGAAAACACTGTTTCCGCCGCAGCCGTCACCGTTGAGGTATCAGATGCCGACCTGGTGCAGCAGACAGCAAAAATTTTTATCAACATCAGCGGCATCTCCCTGTCCAGTGCAGGAACCGCCATTGATATCAGAACCTTTACAGCTGCCGGTGCCCTGAAAGAAAATGGTATGGCAGATATTGCCATTGACCTGGATTCAGACCTGGGAGTTCTCACCGCATCAGGATCAGTGGAAGATATTTTCAACACCCGGAAAATGCATCTGGCGCTTGAGGCAGCAGCACACCTTGACCGGGTGTCACAGATATCAGAAAACATGCCGGATCTCGGGGGCACCGTGGATCTGGCAATAACCGGTACCGGATACCTGAACAACCCGTCTGTGCAGCTGCAGATCAAGGGGCGGAACCTGGAAATGGAACAGGCCTTTGAAAAAGGCAGCATGGATATCGCAATGGATCTGGCCGAACAGATGCTGACCATTGAACAGGGACAGGTGAACCTGCTGGGCAGCCGCTTGGATTTTTCCGGATCAACAGATCTGTCATTGCTTTTCCCTGACGGATTTCTGCACCCGGCCCGGGATATGGACCATCTGGCCTATGCGGTGTCATTTGATCAGCAGGGGGGCGATTTTGCCCGGTTATCCCCATGGATGCCCGGATTTTCAGGACAGTTTTCCTCCCGTGGAGATATCCGGGGCAAGGGGATCTCCCTGGAAACCCTTGCAGCAGATTATGCACTGGCAGCGTCCCTTAAGGGATTTAAACAGGACCAGGGACAAAGAGACCCCATGGATGCGGATGCCCGCCTGTCCGGGAGAATCAACAGCCTGCGCTGCACCCTGGACACGCTGACTCTGGACACCAATACCTTACAGGCAAAGGCTTCCGGCTGGTACCATATGGGAGAAAAAAATCTGGATATGGATATTTCTCTTGCCGCAGAAGACCTGGATGCCGCCACCAGCGCCTTTGGGCTGTTTCCTGTCACAGGAAAATTGACAGCAGCTGTCCATGCTGCAGGGCCGGTCACCGCTCCGGATATCACTGCCGCGCTGACAGGCCGGGATCTCGGGGCCGCCGGGATTGTACTAAACCTTGTGGATGTTGAAGGGAAACTGGACAACACCGGCCGGGCTGAAATCACCCGGTTCCTTGTCCAGGGACAGGAAATGAAACTTTCGGCTTCCGGCACAGCCCGGATTTTTGACAAAGGATTTACCCCAAAAGAGGTGATCCAGGTATCACTTAAAACCGCCGGCCATGTCAATCCCGGACAATTTCTTGCCCCGGCTGACCCGGAAATTGACCTGCAGTATCTGGATACGGCCATTGCATTCGATCTGGATACAAAACTGGACTACACCGCCGGCACCACCATTGATGCAGCCGAGTTGCAGCACATGGACATCCCTTTTCAAAAAATCGGTGCACAGATTGATCTGGGAGAAAAAACCATATCTGTATCCCTGGAAAATATGGCGGAACTCGCAGCTGCCCTGGACATGAAAAAAAACACCTATTCAGCTGATCTTGATTTCAGCCGCAGTGATTTCGGACCGTTGCTGTCGGCAGCCGGCATCACCGGTATCCATGGGGGCATCGACGGATGGGTCCGGGTTGCAGGCAGACTGCCGGCTGATCTGCCGCCGTCGGTTGCAGACCAGCTGGATGCGTTAAAAGGCAGCCTGACGGTTGCCGCTGATGTGGGGGGCACGGTGGACACGCCTGTGATCAATGCAGACATGGATTTGAACGATCTGGCCTGGCACCTGCCCTCCCCCCGGATCACTGTTTCAGACCTCAACGGCCGGATTACCGTCTCACCGGACCATATCCGTATCCAGGACCTCAAAACCCGGATCAATGACGGCCGTATCTCTTTGAACGGGGATGCCGGTTTTTCCGGCAGCATCCTGCAGACCTGCCGCCTGGCACTGGATGCAAAAAACCTGGCAATCCCGGTGGCAGCCGGATCAAAAAAAGCCGATCAGATACAGATATTTGATCTGGCATCAGATCTTGTCCTGGATCTGGAGCCCCCTGGGCTGCGCCTGGAAAAATCCGGCAGCAGCAGTTCCTTATTTTTGCCTGTGAAACAGATAAGCGCCCTGATCGACCTGGGAAAAACCCGGATAGACATGCAGGCGGGCAGCACCATCCGCCTCACCTCCGGACTTGACCCGGAAAATGCGCACTATGACCTGGATCTGACATTTGACAACACCCAGGTGGCGCCCTTTTTACAGACAGCCGGTTTCACCGGAACCGCCGGGATCCTGACCGGGCAGGTGACCGCCAAAGGCAATATTGCCGCCATGATTCCCGGCCATGTCCTGGAAAGCGCCGGAAAGGCTGAGGGCACCCTTTCTGTTACCGCAGACATCCAGAGCAATGAAAAAAAAGCGGCAGGACAGATGGATATGGCCCTGATTCTTTCAGGTAAAGAGATCACCCTGCCGGTGTCTTCCACACCCGGCAACACAGAAAACCTGTTTGTGGGCATGCTGGAATCGGCACTTGATATTCACCTGAATTATGCCGGGGCTGCAGCTGATTCATCCGGCAGCCCTTCTGCTGCTTCCAAAGACCGCATACCATTGAAAAATATCCAGGCTGTACTGGATCTGAACAGACCGGACAAAAAAACCCTGGACTTGTCTGTGACCCTGGACCATGCAACCAGTCTTGCCGCATCTTTCAATCCGGATACCGCAGATTTTGGTCTGGACCTGACCTTTGCCGACACCCGGCTGGACCGGTTTCTGGAAACCGCCGGGGTTCAGGGGATACAGGCAGTGGTAAACGGCCATATGCTGTCACGGGGCCGGGTGAACATCCTGCTGCCCCCAAAAATCACTGACAGCCTGCAGCCGGCAAGCGGCACTGTCACACTTGATGCAGACCTGGACGGCACCTTTGCCCAACCGGATGTAAATGCACAGCTTTCCCTGGCAGACCTGGCGTATCCTGTTCCCCAAATCAACCTTGCCATATCCGGGCTTACCGGCGCTGTCAGGTTGTCCAACCACCATCTGACAATTGAAAATATGGGGGCAAGTCTCGGCCAGGGCAGCCTGGCGATGTCCGGGGACCTGGAACTGGAAGAATTTATCCCGGTATCCGGCCAGGCCAGGCTGACAGCTAAAAATATTGCTCTTTCCCTGGAAGATACAGCAGAAATCGCTTTTGACACAGATATGACCTTTTCCGGAACCCGGGAAAAATCCGCCCTTACCGGCACCATACTGCTGATCAAAGGGGAATATTACAAGGATTTTGCCTTTGATCTGGCCGAGGCCCTGGAGAGCCGGAAAATGGCTGCTGCAAAAGAAAGCAAAAAAACAGACACAAAAAACCCCATGATGGAAAACACAACCATTGATATTGATGTGGATTACAAAGACCCGGTTGTGCTGGACAACAACCTGGCCTTTATCATGGTGGAACCTGATGTACATATTTCCGGTACACTGAAAAACCCAGTGGTTACAGGACGTGCCCGGATCCTGGAAGGCACGGTGGTGTATCAGAAAAGACAGTTTGAGATTGAAACAGGGATCATCGATTTTGTGGACCAGTTCAAAACCGATCCGGAAATCACTTTGCATGCAATCACGGAGATACGAAAATGGACGATCCACATGTACATCAGTGGAAAAACAGACAACCTGAGATTCAGGCTGTATTCTGATCCTGCTGAAACCCATGAAGATATTTTATCCCTGCTTGTCATCGGCAAGACCACCAGAGAACTGGGGCAGGGGGGTGGCTCCTATACCGGTATTTTCACGGACAAAGCATCTGAAATGGTCAGCCAGGGTGTGGAATCATCCACCCCGCTGGATGAATTTAAACTGGGACTGGATGAATCCGGAGACCAGGGGGCAAATGTGAATGTTACCATGGGTAAGCAGTTGTCAGACCGCCTGAAAATCATCTATTCCATGCAGACGGAAGAACAGGAGACCATCCATACCAATGCTGCGGAATACAAAATGCTGGAAAATGTCCTGCTCAGGGCGTTCAATGATTCAAAAGGCGATTTCGGCACGGAAGTCACCCTCAAGCTGGAGTTCAGATAACAAATGATCCATTCCGATAACAAACCATATCCACAGATACTGGCCGGGACAGGCATTGTTTTTGTTTTTGCAATGCTGTGGCTGGTTATCTGCGTCCCCCCTGCCGATGCCGGTGATACCCGGCCGGTCATCTCAGAGATCCGTGTGGAAATTTTGGGCGGCACTGAAAAAAGACAGGAAAAATTGCGGTCCATGGCCATGGAGATGATTCGGTTTCAGCCGGGCAGCCTTTTCACAGCACAGGATCTGGATACCACGATTACCCTGTTGAAACAGACCGGACAGTTCAGCCGGATCGATGTGCCGGACCAGGATATGGATGCCCTGTCCATCCCCCTTGTTTTCCGGCTCACCCCTGTTATGCTGGTCCGGAAGATAACTGTTGACGGCGCATTTCCAATATTTGGCAATGCGGTTGTCAAGGCCACGGATTATGCCGCAGGCAGTGCCTTTGTCCCGGACAATGTGAAAAAAAACGTTCAGGCTGTCAAGGCCCTGATGGTGGAAAAAGGGTATGTGGATGCAGAGGTGGATATTACAGCTGAACCTTACCTGGGACTGCAGACAGACATTCTGATTGAGATCAAAAAGCATGCGCCCCTGAAAACCGTGGACATTGCATTTACAGGCAATACCGTGTTTTCCGACACCCGGCTCAGAATGCGCATGAAATCCTATCAACTGCCGCTTTTTTTCTGGAGCAAAGGCAAGAGAACCATCCAGAAGGAATTGGAAACAGATATCAAAAACCTTGTGGCCTATTACAGAAAAAAAGGATTTGCCGAGGCGGCCATCACCTATGATGTGCACACGGATGCTGACAAAAAAGCCGCCAGGGTGAAGATCCAGATAGAGGAAGGTCCGCTGTACCGGATTTCTTTTTCCGGGAACAAAGAATTCATGAACTATACGTTGAAAAAAGACATAACCATCTGGACAAAGGGGAACCGCAATGATTTCGGGTTGAAACGCAGCATCAAAAACATCACAGACAGGTACCTGAAGGCCGGTTACAGGGACTGCGAGGTGTATTTTACCGCTGACACTGAAATCAAAGGTGAAAAACCGGTCCGGCACGTCCAGATACAGATCAATGAAAACACCCGCTATATTGTCAGATCATCTGTTATCAAAGGGTCAAAATCCCGGGATGCAGGGGATCTTAAAGCCCTCTTGAATACCCGGGAAAAAAAAATTTTTTACGACGGTCCCTTTGCCCGGAACATGGTTTCGGATGACACACAGATTCTGGAAAACTATTATGACAGCATAGGGTTTGCACAAACACAGGTGTCTGCTGATGTGGTATGGGATGCAGCGGATAAAAAAAACAGGATGCTCGGCGATGTGGTATTTGAAGTGGCCGAAGGATACCGCAGGCATGTCACCCGGGTAACGCTTTCCGGCCTGCCGGAGATATTTGCATCAGACATCACACAGATACTGCAAACCCGGGAAAAAGAGCCGTTCATCCCGTCACAGGTTGATGCAGACCGCATGACAATTCTCTCTTTCCTTGCGGAAAAAGGATATATTTACGCAGATGTCCAGACCCGCATTGATTCGGATGGAAAAGATTACCAGGTCACATTCCAGGTGGAACCAAACACCCGGGCCGCGGTGGGCGGGGTATGGGTATTCGGCAATTTTGACACGAAAGATTCGGTGATTCTCCGGCACAATACCCTTGAACAGGGGGAACCTGTGTCTTTGAACCGTTTTGTTTCCCTGCAAAAAGAGATCAGAAATATCCAGTGCATTGAACGGGCGGATTTCAAAGCCGTGGGTATCCGGGAAAATCTTGACCAGGTGTTTTTTTTGGCCGATGTGGAGGAGAGAAAACCCTATTTTCTTGACACAAGCATCGGGTATGACACAGCCAAAGATGCCTATATAGCGGTGTCTGCCGGCAACAGGAATTTTCTGGGTACCAACCGGAAACTGTATCTGGATGCTCAGGTTTCCGGTATCGGATATGATACCATCCTGGGCATAACCGATTTTGATTTTCTGTCTAAACATATTTATTCAGATTTTAATGTATACGCCTCTGAAGAAGAACAAAAAAATCAGAACTTCGGCTCCCGCAAATACGGATCATCGGTGTCATTTGAAAAACAGTTGACCCCGCACCTGAAAGTGGGCAACGCCTTTAACCTGGAATCCAGAGAACAGTATGCCACCGGCGCGACAGCCGGTGTAAATCCAGATGCATACGAACCCAGGGGGATTATATCGGCAACCCCGTTTTTTACCTGGTCTTCGGTGGACTCCTATGCAAAACCCACCAGCGGGTTATATTTCAATGCATCTGCCGGCTATAACCGGGATATTCTGGAAGACCTGGACAATTTCGTAAAATACCAGATAAAGGCCAAATACTATATCCAGCCTTTTTCCCGGGTGGTACTGGCGTTTCAGGCCATGTACGGCACCATCCAGAATTTTTCAGATGATCTTGATCTGCCTGATGACCAGCTGTTCTTTCTTGGCGGGATTTCAGATGTAAGGGGATTTGGCGAAAATGAGCTGGCTGTAGACGCTTCTGGTGATCCG
>JAABSK010000097.1 GCA_011390435.1 Desulfobacteraceae bacterium
TGAAAAAAACAGAGATTCAAAACCTGATTGATGAACGCGTTACAACTGTACCGGTTTCCCTGAGTGAGCATGAAGCCAAAAATCTGTTCAGGGTGTTTGATATCCCCGTGGTGACAGAGCAGCTGGAAACCGATGCCGCAGCTGTTCCGGCACGCTGCCGTGAAGCAGGATTTCCCGTTGTGCTCAAAGGAGTGGGAAAACAGATTCAGCATAAAACCGAATCCGGACTGGTGCATGTGGGTCTGGGCAGTGAAGACCAGGTCAGAGCTGCTGTTCTGAAAATGCAGCAAAGCGCTAAAGAGACGCTTGAAGGGTTTCTGGTTCAGCCGCTGGTGAGCGGAAAAAGAGAGTTTGTGGCAGGTATGTTCAGGGATCCGTTGTTCGGGCCGGTGATTGTTTTTGGCCTGGGAGGCGTTCTGACGGAAGCACTTCAGGACATCGCCTTTAAGATTGCGCCTGTGGATGATGCAGACATGGATGACATGCTGGATCAGATTTCCGCCAGGAAGCTTTTTTCTGCATTCCGGGGTGAGAAAGCTGTGGATATCCCCCGTGTGAAAACCATTTTAACGGCATTGTCAGAGATTGCCCTGACATACCCGGATATCAGTGAAATTGATATCAATCCATTGATCATACAGCCGGATGGGTGCCCAGTGGCTGTAGACGGTCTGGTGGTGTTGAAAAAAGCCGCTACTGAGCGCCCAGAATCCTGCAAAATCGATTTTAAACAGCTGGGGGCGTGTTATTATCCAAAATCTGTCGCCTTTATCGGTGCGTCAGCCACTCCGGGGAAATGGGGGCATATGCTGCTGACCAATACCCTGTCCCAGAATTTTGAGGGCCAGGTCTACCTGGTGAATCCGAAAGGCGGCAGGATTGCCGGGCGCAGGGCATACCGGAATCTGACGGAGATTGAAGGAGATGTTGATCTGGCAGTTGTAACGGTTCCAGCCAGCCGGGTACTGGAGCTGATACCGGAACTGAAGGCAAAAAAGGTCAAGGGTGTTTTGCTGATCACATCGGGATTCCGGGAAGTGGGCGGTGATGGCATTCTACTGGAAGAGCGGCTGGTCGAAGAGGCAAAGGCTGCAGGAATTCTGATTTTAGGGCCGAACACCATGGGCATCTGTAATCCGCATAACCATTTTTACTGTACGGCATCCCACGTGCATCCCATTCCCGGTTCCACTGTTCTGGTCTGTCAGTCCGGTAACATGGGCACCCAGCTGCTGGCGTTTGCAGAACAGCAGGATATCGGTATCCGGAGTTTTTCCGGATCAGGCAATGAGGCCATGGTCACCATTGAAGATTATATGGAAGCCTTTGAGATTGATGAGCTGACCAAAACAGTGGTGCTGTATATTGAAAGTGTCAAAGATGGAAAACGGTTTTTCAACAGCGCCCGCAGGGTATCTCAAAAAAAGCCGGTGGTGGTGCTCAAAGGCGGCCGGACAAAAGAGGGGGAAAAAGCCGCATCCAGCCATACCGGTGCCATGGCGTCTGATATCAAGGTGTTTGATGCGGCCTGCCGGCAGTCCGGGATCATTCAGGTGAGCCAGCCCATGGAACTGCTGGATCTGTCTGCGGTTTTTTCTTCTCTGCCTTTGCCAAAGGGCAACCGGGTTGCTATAATGACCCTTGGCGGTGGATGGGGCGTTGTGGCAACGGATCTGTGTGCTGAAAACGGGCTGGAAGTTCCGAAACTGTCCCAGGATATCATCGACCGCCTGGACCGGATTCTGCCGCCGTTCTGGAGCCGGGAAAACCCGGTGGATATTGTGGGAGAGCAGGAGTTGAGTGTTGCCAAAACCTGTATGGAAGAGCTTCTCAAATGGGATGGGTGTGATGCTGTCATCCATCTGGGAGTTCATGGCCGCAGGATACTGGCCGGTAAGATGATCATCTCTGTGGCAAAAGCTGATCCGGATATTGATGTGGCCACAGCAGAAATTTATAAGACAGCGCTCAATGATTTTGAGGCAGAGTACACTCAGTATGTGGCCCGGTTGACCCAGATGTATGAAAAGCCGGTGCTGGGGGTCAGTCTGCTGACAGACGAGAAAAGCCGTACCCTTTACCGGGAGGAAAACAACCCATACAAGAGTGTATTTTTTCCGTCACCGGAACGGGCTGTCAAAGCGTTGTGGGGGATGTGGCAGTACAGCCGTTGGCGCAATACCCACAGATCATAACGTTTAATTTTCAGGAGGTAAGCCATGCAGTCTAAAATCACCACGTCGACATTGATGAAAATGAAACAGGACGGCCAGAAGATCACAGCCCTGACCGCTTATGATTATCCGTTTGCCCGCCTGCTGGACCAGGCAGGCATTGAAATGATCCTGGTTGGGGATTCTCTGGGCATGGTGGTCCAGGGCAAAGACAACACCCTTCCGGTCACCATGGATGAAATGATTTATCATACTGCCATGGTGTCCCGGGCCTGTAAGATGTCCATGGTGGTCGGTGATATGCCGTTTATGTCGTATCACGGATCCATTGACCAGGCAGTGGAAAATGCCGGGCGGTTTTTAAAAGAAGCCGGAGCCTCAGCCGTAAAACTGGAAGGCGGCGCAGATGTCTGCCCGGTGATCACTGCCCTGGCAAAATCCGGCATTCCGGTTCAGGCCCATATCGGCCTGACCCCGCAATCCGTGCATCAGATGGGCGGATTCAAGGTGCAGCGGGATGAGGAGCGATTGATGAAAGATGCCAGAAATGTTCAGGATGCCGGTGCATTTTCCGTTGTTTTAGAGGGAATTCCCTCTCCGATCGCCAGAAAAATCACCGCAGATCTCCAGATTCCCACCATCGGGATTGGTGCCGGTCCGGATTGTGACGGCCAGATTCTGGTACTGCACGACATGCTGGGAATCAACGACCGGTTTTTGCCCAAATTTGTTAAAAAATATGCAGATCTTGCCGGTGAAGCCCAAAAAGGGCTGGAACACTATATCAGTGAGGTAAAGGGAGGTACGTTTCCCTCAACAGCCTATGAATACAAATAAACAATCCAAGGAATTCTGTATTATCGGGTGCGGCAGACTGGGGATTTCCCTGGGAGTTTTTCTGTCCAGGCAGGGATTTGAACCCAGGGCGTTTTCAAGCAGAACCCTTGATTCTGCCAGACGGGCAGCTGAGTTTGCCGGCAGCGGACAGGTGTATGAGAATCCGGTTGAAGCGGCAGGCTCCTGTTCCCTGGTTTTTATCACCACCCCGGATACTTTGATCGAACCGGTGTGTGAACAGATTGCAGCAGAAAAAGGGTTCAGGAAAGGCGCTGTGGTCTACCATCTGTCCGGGGCGCTGTCATCCAGCATCCTGGTTTCGGCCAAAGAAAGCCAGGCCCATGTAGGGTCCATTCATCCGCTTCAGGCGTTTGCACCCTATTCACCCGGCCAGGAGTCGCCATTCAAAGGGATCAATATTTCCATTGAAGGAGACGGGCCCGCAGTGACGCTTGGAAAAGAGATTGTCAATGCATTGAAAGCCAATTCCTTTACCATTCCCACAGATGCCAAGACAATGTACCATGCCTCTGCGGTGGTCGCTTCCAACTACCTGGTCACGCTGGAACATTTTGCCCTTGAACTGCTCAGGTCAGCAGGAATTACAGAACAGGACGCCTATGAGATTTTAGAGCCGTTGATCATGGGGACCTTGAACAATATCAAGGCCCGGGGAAGTGTCAATGCCCTGACCGGTCCGGTGGTGCGCGGAGATGATGCCATTGTTCAGCGGCACCTTCTGGATATTGACCAAAAGATGCCGCAGTTTTCTGAGTTGTACCGGGTGCTGGGACGCTACACACTGGACATTGCCCGGCAGCGGGGTCAGGTTGGAAAGGCTGCCGGACAGAAACTGTCAGCCTTGTTTAAATCTTGATCAGCTTCAGTTGTTTGCCTTCCTTTTCCAGCTGTGCGTTGGCCTGTTCAAGATTTTCCCTGCTGGAGATCACAGCCGTGCCTTTCTGGGTGTCATCAACAGCGAAATATTTTTGGGCAATTTCCTGGATACGGCTTTTGCTCAGCTGAAGCAGTGAGTCCTTGAACCGTTTCCGGATATCGTCGCTGAGTCTGGTAATGTCTCTGTAAAACGCTTTCATGGCTTCCGGACCCGGAGTTTCAGGTTTGTCAATTTCCGAGCAGACCTGAAGAATGGCTTCCTTGACGTCGGTCTGGGAATAGGCTCCGCTGATGATAAAATCACAGGCAGACTGGTAAACATCCAGTGTTCGCTTGATATGGGGATCTCTGTAGGATCCAAAGGAAAACAGGCCCTCTTCTGAATTGTACATGGCAAACCCGCCATATGCGCCGCCTTTTTCCCTGATTTCCCGGTGAAGATACAGGGACCTGAGCAGTTTGCTGATCACTGAAAGCGCTGATGCATCTTCATGGGTGATCCTGACCGTTTTAAAAGACTGCCCGACAAATGAGACAGCCGTGTTGGTGTGCCAGCCGGTGAACAACGCCTGGTTTTCAATGGTGATTTCAGGAGTGAAGAAACTGGGAGCAGTGCTGTTGGGCAAGGCATCATGGATGACACAAATTTGCTGTTCCGCCTGAAAAATGGCTTCTTTCCCGCCGATAACAGCCGGTTTGATATTGTCTTTTTTCAGAACAGAGCTGGCAATGGTCATCAGATTTTCTGCAATGGCTTCCAGCGCCTGGCTGGATTTTCCCGGAATCTGGATCTGTTCGGTCATTTTTTTCAGGTACTGGTACTGGGCAATGCCGTGCCAGAGTTCATTAATATATGACGCTCTGGACAGGTTTGCAGATGCCAGGGAAATGGCGTATCGATGCCCGTTGGCCACAATAGAGGCTTCCATGCCGGCCTGGTATTGCAGCAGCAGGCTCTTGAGCCGTTCCAGATCGTGAAAACTGCAGTTCAGGACAAGCTCCTTGACCAGATCAAACAGGGGCTGGATATTTCTGTCCAGGGCCTTGCCCTGAAGGGCCAGAAAGGAGTGGGCAGTTGCTTCTTTGCTGAAATAGGACCCGGAAAACGGTGCAACAGAAATTCCTCCGGTATAAAGGTCCATCTTTTTGGCTGTTTCTTCATAGGAATCGTTTCGGGTGCCAATGTTGGTAAAACACTGGCTGAAAACCGGAACCAGCCGGAACAGGTCAGCAGGAACATGGCCGGCACCCATGGGACAGGTAAAGTACAAAATTCCTGAAGTGGGGCGTTCATAACAGGTGGAACGTGTGATCTGCGGAAATGCGTCTGGTTTGACAACCTGAATCTTGGGCGGCACATCTGTCAGTTCCAGCGTGGGCAGGACAGACAGGTCTTCCTCTTTTTCCTGAAGGGCTTCGAGTCGCTCGGCATCGGTGCGGATCTGATCCAGTGTTTCAGGGCTCATCTGTTTCAGGCGGACTTTGAGCGCCTGTTTTGTTTTCTCCGCCTGCTGTTTTTCAAGAGTAGGGTCCGGTTCCAGAGTGAACAGCACCCGGTGGGGGTTATTCAGAAAAAAGCGGGCAAGCTGCATCTCCAGGAACCTGCCGGAAGCAAGTTCGGATTTGAGTCTGTCCAGATCATCATCAATATTGATGCAGGAGACTGGATCACCATCGTGAATAAGGGTTCCGGCAAAAGAGAGCAGCAGTTTGATGCCGAAAGGATATGGTGTGTTGGTAATTTCCTTGCGGTGAAATTCAATCTGATGAATGGCGGATTCCACAAGCTCCGGATCAATGCCGGTGTCTGAAAGTGCTTTGATGGTGGAAAAAATAATTTTTTCCACGGCAGGGACGTCTGCTTTCCGGATATCCTTTAACCCGCAGGAAAACATTGTGTCACGGTTGTCTGCATCAAATCCAGTGGCATCTGACAGGGCAGAACCCAGCTGGGAGTCGATCAGCGCTTTTCTGAGCGGTGAGGCGGAATTTCCCAGCAGAATCTGTTCCAGCACCATCATCACAAGAATGTCAAAAGAATTTTTTACATCACAGATCAGCCATGCCACGCAGGCCTGATATTTTTTCTCGATGTCTGTCAGGTCTGAATAGGCATATGCAGCGGTGTATGTGCGCGGCGCAGACCACCTGGGCTGGGACGGTACTGCCGTGTCAATATTGATCGCAGAAAAGTCATTCAGTACTTTCTCGCAGATAAATGACAGTGTTTTTTCAAGGGGCAGATGGCCATAGGTATAAAAATATGCATTGCTCGGATGATAGTATCGGGCATGGAAAGCCTTCAGGTCTTCCCATGTCAGGGATGGAATCTGTGAGGGCTCGCCGCCGGAGTTATGCCGGTAGGTGGTATCAGGATACAGGGCTGCAAGCAGGGATCGGCCCATGACCTGTCCGGGAGAAGACATGGCCCCTTTCATCTCATTGTAAACCACACCCTTGTATTCCAGTTCGATCTGCGGAGCATCGGGATCCGCGATTTCCAGCCGATGGCCTTCCTGTTTGAAACTGAGCTCATCGATTCTGGGAAAAAAAGCGGCATCCAGGTATACGTTCATCAGGTTGTAATAGTCTTTTTCATTCTGGGTGGAAAAGGGATACATGGTCCAGTCAGAAGCGGTAAATGCGTTCATGAAGGTGGACAGACTGCGCTTGATCATGGAAAAGAACGGATCCCGTACGTTGTAATTTCGTGATCCGCATAAAACGGTATGCTCCAGGATATGGGCCACACCGGTTGAATCTTCCGGAACCGTGCGGAAAAACACCCCAAAGGTATTTTCCGTATCCGCTGTTGCGATGTGGATATGCCTGGTTCCGGTGGTGTTGTGTACCAGTTGAAACATGAGCGCATCAATGGTCGGGATGGGTGTGATTTTTTCAATGGTATAGCCGCAGATGACCTGGTTCTGCGTGAATGATGTGTCCGGCATGGTTGTATCAGTTCCTTGGTATAAAATTTAAATGGTTTTTTTGTAAATACCCCGGGAGACTCTCTCAATACGCTTGATTTTATCCAGCCTGAAGATGATGTTGCGCAGTTTTTTTTCATCATATCCAGTGGCAGCCTGGATGGTTTTAAAATCAGTGCCTTCAGGATACTCGGCAATCACACCCAGTACAATTGAAGAGGCGTTTTCACGCGGGGCAGGTTTTGCAGCAGCTTTCTTTTTTTTAGCGTTCCGGGTGGCTGCCGGGCGCTTTTGCAGTAATTGTTCCAGCTTGTCAAGCCTGCCGTGCAGAACGGCAATATCTGCTTTTGTGGGGATATCCAGCCGGTTCAGCAGTGTCCTGACAAAGTTTTCCCAGTTTGTATCGGATGTATCAACCATAATCGCTCTCCTAAAAAAATGATGTTTAATGTTGATATGTCATGATATATAAACAGTCAGCCCTGTACTGGTCATCCGGTGCAGGGAGAATCAATGAAAACATGTTGAAGATTACGGTGCCGCGTTTTTTGACGGTTGAATCTATTTTTGTATTGCAGTATATATGCAATAATTACTTATACAGGGGTTAAAAGTCAAGTAGTAAATGATCAGAAAAACCTTTCAGACGGATATGCCGTACCAAACCCCGACACGTGAAAAAGGTATGAAATGACCCATCCAGGGCAGTTATTGAAAGAAAACAACCTGTATGCCGGAAAAGAGCTTGGACAGAATTTTCTCTCCAATCCCGGCATGGCAGAAATGATTGTAAAAAAAACCGGCATCACAAAAGACAGTCATGTTCTAGAAATCGGTTCCGGCCTGGGCGCCTTGACCTGTCCGGTTGCAGAACAAACCGGCAACGTGACAGCAGTTGAAAAGGATTCCCGCCTGATCAGCCTTTTAAAACAGGAGCTTGAAAGCAGGGGCCTGGGCCATGTCAACGTGATCAACATGGATATTCTGAAGGTGGACATTGCCGGGATTGCAGGGGATAAAAAACTTGTGGTCATCGGAAACCTTCCGTATAATATTTCCTCACAGATTTTATTCCGGCTGATTGAAAACCGGGTGTACATCAAGACAGCCTTTTTGATGTTTCAAAAAGAGCTGGCCGACAGGATCATAGCACCCCCTGGTGGACGGGCTTACTCCCGGCTGTCTGCCGTTGCCCGGTATGCTGCGGACATTCATCTGGTGGCCCATATCGGTCCGGCAGCTTTTTTCCCGAAGCCAGAGGTGGACTCGACCATTTTGCGGTTTGATTTTTTTGAGGAAAAGGGATTTGATGCAAAACAGGAAAAATTACTGTTCAATGTGATCAAAGCGGCGTTTTCAAAGCGACGGAAATCATTGAAAAACGCCATGGCCGGTGGGGAATTTGATTTTGAAAAATCCCATGTGGCGCAGGCATTGACTGCAGCCGGGATTGATGCCCGAAGGCGGGCGGAAACACTGACGGTGGAGGAGTTCAAATCCCTGACACAGGAGATGTGGAAACAGAATCAATAAGGAAACATAACAGATGAATGCCAGAATCTCTATCGACAATCTTATCGAGATTGTCCGGTCCGGAGGCAAAGTCAAGACCGGCATGGATGTCTACAGCGAGAACGGGATTTTACTCCTGGACAAGGATATTGTTCTGGACAAAGTGAAAATTCTGGAGATCTTAAAGGAAAAAGGCATCAAGTCGGTTCCGGTGAACACCGCACTCAACGGCGGTCTCTGGGACAGTTCCGGAAAACTGATCAAGGTCGGTACAGACGGACTGGTGGATATTGAACCAAAAAATGATGAATCAGATGACCATTCTGCCTTGCCGATGCCGACACAATCTTATCCCGATGCTGCAGCCGGTGAGATCGAAGCCCGTCTCAAGGAGATCGAAGAGATCCGGAAGCTGGCCAACATAAAATATTCCGCTGCAAAGCAGAGCGTCAAAAAAGTGTTGACCGATATCCGGAATACCGGGGGGGAGTTTGATTATGACGAGGTGGAATCCAGTGTTTCAGAGCTGGTTGATTTTCTTTCCATTGCGGACAATCCATTCTCTTACCTGACCCAGGAGATTTTTTCCTATGATGATTACCTGTACAACCATTCGGTAAATGTCTGTGCCATTGGTACCGCTGTTGCCAACCGGTTCA
>JAABSK010000098.1 GCA_011390435.1 Desulfobacteraceae bacterium
TTTTGTCGGGTTAAAAATGCAAATGCCCCCAGAATCTGAAGGTTCCGGGTCAGACAGCAGTAATCGAACCCGGTTTTAAACGTACACTCCTTCTGGACATTCAGATTCAGTTTTGTTGCTGCATACTGCAAAAGGGCGGTTTGCAGTGGTGCATCAAGAAGAACATAGGGATCAATGAGCAAAGATGCAAGGTCATATTGCAGCGGACCGATTCTGGCGGATTGAAAATCAATAAAAAAGATCTGTTCATCCCGGATCATGATATTTCTGGACTGCATGTCCCGGTGCATCAGGCCGTTCACTGCGTTTTTCAGGGCCTGGTCTGCCAGCCTGTCAAATTCATCCAGAAAGTCGTCAAAGCAGACATTGAGTCCTAAATAGTCCTGAACAAACGCTTCAATAAAATATTGACACTCTTTTTCAAGAATCAGGTTTTTTGAATAGGTCGGGGTCTGGCAGGTCCAGTCACAATTAAAATCCTGTGCACCTTGAATTGAAAAGTCAATCAGGTGATCAATTACCCGCTGGTACATTGTTTCCACACAGGCTGGTGACGCGTTTTTCCGGATAAACTGCTCCAGATGAAGATCGTTGAGGTCTTCAAGACACACCATGCCGGAAAGGGTGTCCCATCCCAGAACAGCCGGGACGGGAATGTTTTTGGATGCCAGATGGGTTCCGATATTAACAAATGCGGTCAATTGTTTCCGGTTGTCTGATCCGGGCAGACAGATATCATGGTCTGAAACAATGAGTGTCCTATCGGCGTATTGTATCCGGTACCATTTTCTGTCTGATCCGTCTCCTGCCAGCAGGACCATGGTCATCTGCTGCACAAAAACGGTGTATTCAGCGGAGAGAATTGATGCGCACAGGAGCTGAAGAGATGTGATCCGGTATTGTTCCGGCGTGCCGATATCTGACCAGAAAATATCCGGCTGGACACAGGCTTTGATCTGTTTTTGGTGGCACAGCGTCTGAAACAGGGCAATGCTGGAAAATTTTCTTTCACCGGGAAAAGAATCAAATATTTCCGGGGACAATACCTGGACCCCGGTAAAGGTCAGTCCGGTTCCAGGGGCGTAAAAATCTGAAATCCAGTTGTTTTCATCCACGGTCACGGTGTTGAAGCGTCTGTCGTCATGCAGGACAAGCGTGGCAAGAGATCCGGACTCCAGGTGAGCGCCATAGACCGCCTCAAGGTCAATGGTTGAAAAAACATCTGCATTGATCACAAAAAAAGGAACCTGGTCCAGGTGGGATTTTGCATTGGCAATGGCACCACCGGTATCAAGTATTTCTGGTTCATGGAGCAGTACAATGGGGATACCATGGTTCTGCAACACAATAAAATCTTCAATCTGGCGGTGCAGATGATGGGTATTGATCAGGATCTGGGTGCACCCGGCCCGGACCAGTTGCTGGATGACATGGTCCAGGACAGGCCTGGACATCAGTGTGAACAATGGTTTGGGAACTTCAAGGCTGTAGGGCTGAAGCCGGGTGGCCAGACCTGCTGCAAGTATCAGAGCTTTCATGGATGGCTATGCGGCAATCAATAGAATCAGCCGGTCGATGATCTGTTTGTAATATTCTATCTGAATGTGATCTTCAGATCCTTTGATCCCATTTTTTGAAAAATAACCTGCAGCATTTTTATACGTAATATGGGACAGCGATTCTTTGAGTTGAATCACTTTGCCTTTGTAAAGCTTGGAGCCTTTTGCATGAATTTTTTTGATCTGGTCTTTGCCCTCGTATTTTCCTGCAGGATATTTTTCAAAATACAGGAGGGTGGTTTTATATGATTCAAGGAAGGGGTGTAAAAATGCGGCGAACCATTTGATTTTTCTGAGGCCTTCAGATGTCAGGTGATAGATGTCGGAAGCGGTGGGGTCCGGAACCAGAATTCCTTCATTGATAAAGCCTTTGATGCATTTTGAAATTTCTTCTTCACTGGTGGTTTCTTCGTCAAAACAGAATTCATCCATGAACATTTTTTCAAGGAACTTGTACCGGACAGCCAGGTCGGACGGTGAAAACTGAAACCGGTCGATTTCGAGAATGGCCAGGGCGGTATAGGCATAATTTGAGAAAAAAGAGATGACCCCGTTTTTGTAATAATCAAGAATGGCCCGTTTGTTGTTTTTGACAATCAGGGTGGTGGTATCGGTAAGGTCCTCTTCATCCTCGTCTGCCAGCTCAATGATATTGCGGTGGATGAATTTGGTGATGACTGAATTCAGTGCGTTGTCCGGATCGATCAGCAGGGTGTCGGATAACTCTGCCCTGGCATAGCTTAATAGATTCATATAGGTGTTGACCCGGTCGGTAACCTGTTTTTTGGTAAATGAATTTTTTGAGCAGTTTAAAATAGCGCTGGCAATAATGCCGTGGGGCGTTACAACGGCATTGGCATTGATGGCATGAATCAGTTTATATCCAAAGCTTTTGACAAAACGCATGTATTCAGGCTGGGTCAGGTTTGACAAATCAATATGTTTTTGCTGCATATGTGTTTTGATGGATATAGGTTCAGCAAAATGCATGTATACTTTCCCATATTTTTTTTTCAAAAATTTTCTGGCACTGATCAGTCCCTTGAGGGTTTCCGGACTTTTTTTCCCGCCTTCAATTTCCTTTAAATACGCATCCTCTTCCAATACCCGGTCATAGCCGATAAAAACCGGAACAAAAAACAGGTCATCGCAGGCACCATTTTGATATGCGTTGATCAGCATGCCGATACCGCCGGGTTTCGGGGCCAGCAGTTTTCCTGTCCGGCTTCTGCCGCCTTCGATGAAGATTTTGATATTAAACCCTTCGTACAGGAGTTTTTCCAGATAGGCTGAGAAGATCTTGGCATAAAGCGGAGCCCCTTGAAAGGTCCGGCGGAGGAAAAAAGCACCGCCCCTGCGAAAAATCGGACCCAGTGGCCAGAAGGAAAGGTTTTTGCCCGCTGCAATGTGGGGGGCCGGCATATTGTTGATAAACATGACATAAGGCAGCAGAAGATAATCCAGGTGGCTTTTGTGGCATGGCACCAGCACCAGAGGTGCTTCAGTGGATTTTTCGCGCATCCTGTTGATCTCTTCCTGCTGAAGGACAAGGTCTTCAAAGATATTTTTAAAAACCCAGGCCAGGAGGATTTTGGCCAGATTAATGACCTGGAGGTTGTAGTTTGCAGCAATCTCCTTGATATATCCGGCTGCTTTTTTATGAACTTTTCCCAGGGCCATGTCATTTTCCAGGGCATATTGAGCAAGGTATTCGCGCAGGGATTTCTGGGTCAGAATATCTTCGGTCAGCTCCTGTCTGGATTTTAAAACCGGACCGGTGATGCTTTTGCGCTGCCGGTTCAAAATATTGACCAGATGACTTCTCAGCCGGTGGGCCTGAAATTCAAGTTCCAGCTGGCTGATCTCTGGACGGGCAAGGAACTCTTTGAGGTTCACTGGTGGAGCAAGGGCCACCTGTATCTTTTCAGGATGGCGGATCACATTGATCAACCGCTTGATTAATCCGGGTTTTTCATGGGTGCCGAAAATAACTCCCCACAGCGAGGGATCGGTCCGCATGGGTTTGACCACGTAAACAATATCTTCAGGAACAATCACGATGGAATTTTGAATATGGTTCTGAAGCTCAATCAGCTGCATCAGCGGGTCCGGCGTTGCTTTGATAAACCGTTTATAAAAATCGTCCGCTTCGATAAGACAGACAAATCCTGCCTTGCCGTTTTGAAGCTCCTGCAGGGCATAGTTGGATGAATAGGCATCTTTGAGACTGAAGTGATGGAAAAAGTGATCCAGATGACTGATCAGTATCCGGGCAAGGTGCTTGACCGGCAGCAGCAGCAGAAAGTTAAAATCAAACCCGATCCGGGGATAGGGCAGGTTCAGGCTTTTGAGTTTGGTATGATAGTAGATGAAATCCAGCATCCGTTTGTTTTTACTGGCATAAACAATGATATTGTCCGGCGGGATGTTCTGAAGCTTGTCAATATGGCGCTGATCAAATTTGAGCCGGTCGACCAGTCGTCGAATCAGTTTCTGAGTGAAGAAACCAGAGTTGCCGGGATAGTAGCATAAAAAATAATCGTGGGTGTTGTTCAAAAGACAGTCAATGGCGTGGCGGACTTTTTGCCGTATCAGTGCATTAAAGTTTGTAAGCTTTTGAAATAATGTCATTAGTGTTCCTTTTAAGGAATTTTTTTGCAAATGATTTGATATTACCTAATTATCAAAGGTTTGAAACAATGGCAATCTTAAAATAGCCTTGAAAAAAACAAAGGGGTATGATACTTTTTTAAATCTTATTTTGATATTGACAATTCCCTTTGGTGTTTGAATTTAAGGAAACGTAATTGCAAAAAAAATTAAACTTTAGGAGGTTCTTCGTATGAAAACGTTAATCGGCGGTGCTATAGCTGTTCTTTTAGGTGTGATCGGTCTGGCTGTCTGGCTGGGTCAGTTTTTGCAGCTTCTGGCAGGCGTGATCCCCCCAATCCTTCTTCTTGGTGGCGGACTGGCACTCTATCTTGGTTTTGACGAGCTGAAAGATTCCTGGAAAAACGACAAAGGAATTGATGTGCCGGAAGCAGAGACAGAAAAAAAAGACGCTGCAGAATAACATACGCTGCTGTTGGTGAATCACACAACAGCAATCAGAATACGAAAAAAGGACTTGTGGATCACAAGTCCTTTTTTATAGCAGAGGTGGCCAGAAAATCGGCCACTTCATTTTCTTTAATGCCGGCATGACCCTTGACTTTTATAAACGCAAGATCTTTAAATGCCTCCATCCGTCTGCGTATGGCAAAAACCAGATCCTGGTTTTTCTTGGGTTTCCATCCTTTTGTCAGCAGTCCGATACAATAGCTGGAATCTGAAAAGATCCGTACCGGCAGATCCGTTCGTTTCAGCTCTTCCAGCGCCACTTGAATGGCGGTCAATTCAGCAATGTTGTTGGTGGAAATGCCAATGGAGCGGGAAATCTTTTTCTTGTTTTCTCCATAGATCAGCAGCACACCAATGCCTGAAGGCCCTGGATTACCAGATGATGCCCCGTCTGTATAGATTTTGATGCAGTTCTCTGGCAGGTCACCCTCAGAGAAAGCAGGTTTGGACTGTTTTTTCTTCTTTTTGGGGGCGACTGAGGGTATATCTGGTTTTTCAGGTGTATCGCCGCTGTCATCGACAGGTTTCAGGCTTTCAGGCCTGACTTTGTATTCATAGTCCTGTTTGAGATTGTATTTGATCCGGACGGTTCCGTTTTGCACCTCAAGGCTGCCGTCTGGCCCTGTTTGCGCCCATACCTTGTTGGTTTTGAACCGCATGCGCTTCCATGCATCAGTGGTGTTCGAGCTATTCATACAGATAGAACTTTCGTGATAAAGCGATAAAAGCAGTGAGCATCTCCTGCCACTGATCTGCAGCCTCCAGCAGGTTTTTCTGGGCTGTAATCCATTCTCTGAGAGACCGGCTTCCGAGAATCAGGTCCATGGGCAGTTTTTCAAATTCATATTCATATGGGGGGGGCTTGAATTCAAACCGGTCACCATGATGCTGTATGATCAATTGTAAAAGCAGCAGGGAAGAAAGGTAGGGTTTAAAAACCAAGGGGTCTGTCACATGGATGTGAAAGCCCTTGCAAACCTGCCTGCTCCATTTGCCTGAGGTGGGTTCGAACTGGACCGGTCGGAGGCAGACACCTTGAACCAAAGGGTCGATTGCCGCCTTGATGGCGGATGTGTCCAGAAAAGGGGCGCCAAATTGTTCAAAGGGCAGGGTGGTGCCGCGGCCTTCTGAGATATTGGTGCCTTCAAACACCACCTGGCCGGGATACACCATGGCTGACAGGGGGGTGGGCAGATTCGGGGAAGGTGGTATCCATACCCTGCCGGTCATAGGCCAGTACATGTTACGGGTCCAGCCTTTCATGGGGATTACGGTCAGGTCACAGCCGATACCTGCGGTTTCGTTGATCATCCGGCAGATCTCTCCGATGGTGAGACCATGGCGCATCGGCAAAGGAAACCGTCCCACAAATGAAGCATATTCCGTTTCCAGAAGATTACCCTCAACCTGAATGCCATTGATCGGATTGGGCCGGTCCAGAATAACAACCGATTTTCCCAGCGCAGCAGCGGTTTCCATGCAATAGGAGACCGTATAGATAAAAGTGTACACCCGGGTACCGACATCCTGGATGTCAACCAGCAAAATATCCAGGTTTTCAAACATAACAGGTGTGGGGTTTCGGGTTTCTCCGTAGAGGCTGTATATGGGCAGGCCGAGACAGGGTTCTACGCCATGGCTGGATTCAATCATGTTATCCTGTTTTTCCGCATGGAATCCATGCTGGGGAGAAAACAGCGTGGTCAACTGGCCAGGGAAATGCCGGTCAATCAGATGGGCAGCATGGGTGAAGGTTCTGTCCACTGATGCAGAATTGCACACCAGTCCCAGTTTTCTGCCGGCCAGAAAATCCAGGGGCGTGTGGATCAGATTTTCAAGGCCGATGGTCACAGACGGTTTCATTATTTATCCCGGTTCAAAGTGAATTTAAAGCTCTTATCTATCATAACCATTGACAAAATTTCAAATCCTAACTAAATATTATTGTTTTTTAAAGAGGAGATATTTGTACATGACGATTACACCCAGCAGCCAGTTGTCCGCCATAAAACCCTACGAAGCTGGAAAACCACTCAAAGAATTTCAAAGAGAATATCAGCTTGATCATGTGGTCAAGCTGGCTTCCAATGAAAATGCACTGGGATTTTCGCCAAAGGTAACAGAGGCGGTGGTGCAGAACCTTTCCGGGATGAATCGCTATCCAGAACCGATTGCCCATGACCTGTGCCGGAAGCTGTCTGAAAAATTTCAGGTATCCACAGATAATCTTGTGATCGGTAACGGCTCGGACGATATTATCGCGCTTCTGGCCCATGGATATCTGAATCCCGGAGATGAGGCTTTGATGCCGCTGCCGTCATTTTTAATGTATGAAATCAGTGTCAGAACTGCCAAGGGCTGTCCTGTCATGGTTCCGCTGAAGGATTTTACCACCAACCTGGACGGGCTGGTTGAAAAATTGTCATCAAAAACCAGGCTGATTTTTATTACAAATCCCTTTAATCCCACCGGTTCAGTGATTACCCGTGATGAGTTTGCCGATTTTTTGAAAAAAATACCCGACGACGTGATCATTGTGGTCGATGAAGCCTATATTGAATTTGTCCGGGATAAACAGGTGTTTGACTCACTGGAGCATCCGCTGGCTGATCCCAGGATCGTCACACTGCGGACATTTTCTAAAGCATACGGCCTTGCCGGATTCAGGGTAGGGTATGGGATCATGGATGCCCGGATTGCACAGACCCTGAACCGGATCAGGCAGCCTTTCAATGTCAATGGGCTTGCCCAGGCAGCCGCCACCGCAGCCATTGATGATGATCAGTTCCTGAAAAAAAGTGTCGCTGCCACCCATCAGGGGCTGGATTACCTGTATGCCGAGCTTGGCACCATGGGCATACCGACACTGCCCACACAGGCCAATTTCCTGATGCTGGATGTGCGAACCGATGCCACGGCTGTTTTTCAAAAAATGCTTCACCTGGGTGTGATTGTCCGCTCGATGAAATCCTATGGGTTTGATACTTTTTTACGGGTCAACACCGGAACCCCTGAGGAAAATCAGTTATTTATCCAGGCACTGAAGCAGGTGCTGAAAACCGGAGACCAAAACAGATGAAACCACGGATTGTCACCATCGACGGGCCGGCAGGTGCCGGGAAAACAACAGTTGCCAGACGTCTGGCTGCGGACCTGAACTGCGTTTATGTGGACACCGGTGCGCTGTATCGCGGCGTGGCTTACGAAATAGTGCAGCAGAAAATTGACTGGCAGAACGATACTGCACTGGAGCGTTTTCTGGAACAACTGGACCTGAATTTTAACATGGACAAACAGACGCTGGTTCTCACCAGCCAGGGTTACGATATCTCTGCCATGATACGAACCCCTGAAATTTCCATGCTGGCTTCTTCTGCCTCTGCAAAGCCGCAGGTTCGGGCAGCGCTCCTGGATATCCAGAAACGTATCGGTGCTGAAAATGATGCGGTTTTTGAGGGCCGGGATATGGGAACAGTTGTTTTCCCTGATGCGCCGTACAAGTTTTTTCTGTTTGCCGACATCAATGTCCGGGCAAGACGCCGGTGCGAAGAGATGCCGGAATCCCAGCGGGATATTGACCGTGTGCGCGAACAGATGGCCATTCGCGATACCAATGACGCCACACGAACTGCTGCGCCACTGAAACCTGCACCAGATGCGATTTCTATTGATTCCACCACGCTGACCGTTGATCAGGTGGTGGGCCAGATGATCCAGTGGATCAAAAAAGCCTGAAACACTCCATAATTCTATTGATTTATGTGGCCTGGTCTGATATAAAGGAAAATTGTACTTATCCTGTATCTTTCCCTAGTCATGGGCGATTGTGCGGAAAAGTATCAAAATACGATTAGGGGGAATAATATTAATGAACAACTTTTCTGAAGAGAACGAAAACCAAAAAATGAATACTGAAACCTTAGAGAAAAAAGGCAGTGATTTATCTGAGCTCACAGGTGAAGAAACAATGGAAGAGCTTCTGGGAATCTATGAATCCAGCCTGAAAAAATTTGAAGAAGGCCAGGTCGTAACCGGCACGGTCATTTCTGTTGCCCGGGACACGGTGCTTGTTGATGTCGGATATAAATCTGAAGGCCAGATCTCTATTCGGGAATTCATGGATGAAGATGGTAAAGTCAATGTAAATGTCGGCGATCAATTCGAGGTCATGATCGAAGTATGGGATGAAGAAGAGGAAACTGTGCTTTTATCCCATGAAAAAGCCAAAAAAGTAAAAGTATGGGATGCCATAAAAGATATTTACGATGCAGACGGAACCATAGAGGGTGTGATTACCAGCCGTGTGAAA
>JAABSK010000009.1 GCA_011390435.1 Desulfobacteraceae bacterium
TCGGACCAGCACGCCAAGGCCATTGCCCAGCGGGCCATGGGCCGGCTGCAGCACATCAAAGACGCAACAGTATTTGCCTTTATTCCCCCGCCGATACAGGAGCTTGGCAACGCAACCGGGTTTAACTTTCACCTGATCGACTCGTCCGGACAAGGACACCAGGTGCTGTTAAATGCCAGAAACCAGATGCTGCAACTGGCGGCACAGCATCCCCGGCTGTCCGGTGTCCGTCCCAACGGTCTGGAAGATGTTCCCCAATACCAGCTGGAGATCGACTATGAAAAAGCCCATGCCCTCGGTCTGCCCACCACAGCGATCACCAGCACTCTGGCAGCGGCCTGGGGCGCCAGTTACGTCAATGATTTCATTGAAAAAGGGCGGGTCAAAAAAGTGTATCTGCAGGGCGACGCTCCCCACCGCATGCTTCCCGGCGATATCGGCAAATGGTATGTCCGGAACGCGTCCGGAACCATGGTCCCGTTTTCCGCGTTTACCCAGGGTCACTGGACGTACGGCTCTCCAAAGCTGGAACGATACAATGGCAGGGCATCCATGGAAATTCTGGGAGCGCCTGGAGAAGGTGTCAGTTCAGGAGATGCCATGGATTTGATTGAAACCCTTGCAGAAAAGCTTCCCCAGGGAATCGGGCTGGAATGGACCGGGATTTCCCACGAAGAAAAAAAAGCAGGCACGCAGACCGGTCTGCTGTATGGTGTATCCCTTGTTTTTATCTTTTTGTGTCTTGCCGCCCTGTACGAAAGCTGGTCCATTCCCTTTTCCATCATGCTGATTGTTCCGATGGGCATTGTCGGATCAGTGATTGCTGCCGTGCTGGCCGGACTGTCAAACGACGTGTATTTCCAGATCGCCCTTCTGACCACGGTTGGTCTTGCAGCAAAAAACGCCATTTTAATTGTTGAATTTGCAAAAGCGCTTCACAACAGCGGCATGTCCGCTGTTGAAAGTGTCAGAGAAGCCGCTGGAAAACGGCTGCGCCCTATTTTGATGACCTCTTTTGCCTTTGTGCTGGGAGTCACGCCGCTGGCCATCTCCAGCGGAGCCGGGTCTGCCAGCCAGAATGCCATTGGTATCGGTGTCATCGGCGGAATGGCAGGGGCAACCACCCTGACCATTGTGTTTGTTCCCCTGTTTTTCGTTCTCATTGAAAACCAAAGCAGGAAAAAAAGATCCGCATGATCGTTGACTGCTGTTTTCACAGGAATATCAGTCCCCATGAAAACAGCAGCGGATCAAAAGGTCTATTCCGGCAGTTTGTAATCCTTGAACTTTTCGCGCAATACATTTTTAAGCAGCTTTCCAGTTGCGCCGTGGGGAAGTTCGTCCACAAAAACAACATCGTCGGGCAGCTGCCATTTGGCAAGGGATTTGCTCAAATGGTCCATGATATCCTGTTTGCTGACATCAGCACCGGGCTGTTTCACTGCAATCACCAGAGGACGTTCATCCCATTTCGGATGGGGTACGGCAATAACCGCAGCCTCTGCAACACCAGGCACGCCAACCGTCTCATTTTCCACGTCAATGGATGAAATCCATTCCCCGCCGCTTTTGATGACATCCTTGTCCCGGTCTGTGATCTGCATATAACCGTCCGGATCAATCGTGGAAACATCACCGGTATCAAACCAGCCATCTGCATCCACAGCATCGCCGCCTTCTCCCTTAAAGTAACCAGACGTGATCCAGGGACCGCGGACCAGCAGGTTGCCATAGGTTTTGCCATCCCATGGCAGCTCTGTGCCGTCGACATCCACAATTTTCATCTCCACACCATATACCGCCCGTCCCTGTTTCAGGCTCAGGGTCACCAGCTCTTCTTCTGAAATCCCTTCGTGTTTTTTCTTCAGCTGGCAGGTTGTTCCCAAAGGGCTGGTTTCCGTCATTCCCCAGGCATGGAGAACATCCACATTGAAGTCGTTTCTGAAAGTTTCGATCATGGATCTTGGTGCGGCAGACCCGCCGATAACCGTCCGCTTCATCGAAGAAAATTTCTTGTTGTTTTCCCTGACATACCCCAGCAGCATCATCCAGACGGTTGGCACGCCCGCTGAAAGGGTAACCTGTTCCATCTCCATAAGTTCATAAATGGATTTTCCGTCCATAAGCGCGCCAGGGAGCACCATTTTTGCGCCGCACATGGCACATGAATAGGGAATTCCCCAGGCATTGACATGAAACATGGGAACCACCGGCAGGATGGAATCGGTGTTGGAATAACCAATACCGTCCACAGTCAGAGCGCACAGGGCATGCAGAACCGTCGACCGGTGACTGTAAAGCACACCTTTTGGATTTCCGGTGGTGCCGGATGTATAACACAGCGACGAGGCCGTGTTTTCATCAAAATCCGGCCATTGATACTCTGAACTTTCTGCAGAAAGAAGATCCTCATAGCACATGACATTCTTCAGCTTGGTCTGAGGCATGTGGGCCTTGTCCGTCATGATGACAAACCCCTTAACACTTTTCAGCTTGTCTTCAACCGCTTCCAGCAGGGGAACAAACGGAAGATCAAAAAAGAAGTATTTGTCTTCAGCGTGGTTGAGAATATAAACAACATGGTCTGGTGACAGCCGGGGATTGACCGTATGGCAGACAGCTCCCATTCCTGATACCCCGAAATACAACTCAACGTGACGATAGCCATTGAAGGCCATGGTGCCGATGCGGTCCCCTTTTTGCACACCCAGCCGTGTCAGTGCATTGGCAAGCTGTTTGCTTCTTTTTGCACAGTCTGCATAGGTATACCGGTGAATCGGTCCCTCAATGGAACGTGAAACGATCTGGCTGTCATGGTACTGTTTTTGTGCATGCTCAATCAGTGATGAGATCAGCAATGGCCTGTTTTGCATAAGACCCAACATAAGTACGCCTCCTTTTTTTAATTCAAATTCACGTTAAGATGGTAAAACTGTTGTTTATCGGTGCTAACGGGGTATTGCCTTTTCTTTAACCCCATATCAAAAACAGATCAAGATATCCATGATAAAAATATAAAACAGCTCAACTCTTTGGCAATGACATCACAAAGCGCTTATTCAGCATGGATAATGCAGTTTTTCCCGCTGGTTTTGCCTTTGTACAGCGCAGTGTCCGCTTTTTTAAGACAGTGGTCAATGTCTGTTTCCAAAGGATCAAACCGGCTGATGCCAAAAGTCATGGAGATGGAAAACCGGTGGCCGTTAAACACCAGTTCGGTCTGGCAGATTTTTTTTCGGATCTTGTCTGCAATGACGCCGGCTCCGTTGCGATCCGTCTGGGGCAGTAAAAACAAAAATTCTTCCCCTCCCCACCGGGCCACCACATCCTGCTGCCGAACCATTTCTGTCATGATCTTTGCAGCCGTTTTCAGGACATAATCTCCGCAGTCATGGCCATAGGTGTCATTCACCATTTTAAAATTGTCAATATCACTCAACATAAGTGCAGCACCCATTTTATGTCTGCCCATGCGGGCTTTTTCAGCAGCGATCTTCTCCATCATCTCCCGCCGGTTGGGCAGCCCTGTCAGCAGATCCGTATGGGCCAGCTGCTTGATCCTCTCATAAGCTGCTTCCAGGGCTTTTGTCCGGCTCCTGACCTTTTGCTCCAGATTGGCATACAGCCGGGCATTTTCAATGGAAATGGCTGCCTGGGACACAATAATCCGCAGCACCTCAAGGTGCCGGGGGGTAAACACGCCTGTGGCCAGGGTGTTTTCCAGATACACAATTCCCACCAGCTGTCCCCGGCTCATGACCGCCTGGCATAGAACAGATCGGGACTGACAGTCTTTGAAATGGGCATCCTGGGTAAACTCACCCTCCTGACAGGCATTTTCCAGGATAATGGTCTTACGGGTCCGGGCGACCAGGTGAACCATCGCCTGTGAAAACCCGTCATGCTGATCCACCGGAGTGGAGGAGAGAACCACCATGGTATTGTCGGCGGTGTTGCACTCTGCTTCCACCAGCAACCGGCCTTTTTCATTCAAAATGATATATCCCTCCTGGGCACCGGCATTTTCCAGAATGATCCGCATCATTTTTTCCAGCAGATCTTTCAGGATGATTTCACTGGATATGGCCTGGGATGCATTGACAATCGCTTTCATGTCCAGTCGCTGGGACGGGTCCTGCAGTTTTGCAGCCCTTATTGATTCGTCAGCAGGACAGATCTCCTGCAAAAAAGGATATTGCTCCCGGTAACGGTCAGCAAGGGCATATCTGCCCAGTTTCATATGGGAGCGATAGGTTTCAACCAGGTATGTCCGGGCAAGACGATCCTTTCCCTGGCGGCTGAAAAAGGCATGGGCCTGGGCAGTTGCATAAGATGTTTCATAGTCGTATCCATTCTGCCGGCACAGCAAAATCGCGTCATCATACAGATCCATTGCACCGATTAAATCGCCGTTTATCTGGGCTTTCATGGCCGCCACCAGCCGGCAGCGGTGGGAAAAATTCACCGGAGAAACCGCATTCCACTGCTGCAGCTGTGTCATGTGGACATCAACCTCAGCCAGGAGCACTGCCTGCTCTTTTTCAGATGCCAGGTGAAACACCGCCAACCGGCCCACAGCACCGAAAAACACCAGGGTTGAAGAATTGATCAACCCCCTGACATGGGATTGATAGGCTTCAGCCTTTTTAAGGTATCCCATGGCATCGGTATAAGCCTCAAAAAAGAACCTCAACAGAAATTTAATCTGGTAAAAATTGCTCAACCCAACATAATTCTTATCTTTCAGATACATCTGCTCAGCCTGCTGCTCGTTCAGGTCCTGAGCTGAATCGTTTCCCATCAGGCCAACCACCAGCTGCTGCCACAACAGATGGTGGTCAGCGATATGGTGCTGGTTCATTTTTTTGATCCGGCCATAGTGATCTTTCATGAGTTTTTCCAGCCGGGGCAGGGGCATTCCTGCGGCAAGCGAATAGGTGTCATGCAGAAACAGTCCCAATGCCGCCGCCTCCAGATGACCGGTTTCCATGGCCAGCTGATAAACATACAGACCTGCTTTTGCCGATGCACTTGCCGGTTCTGTCCAGTGACGGATCATCAGGTTGTAGGTATTTAATATCGGGGCCATCAGATTTTTATTTTCGTATTTTTCCAGTATCTTGAACGCCAGCTGCCCAAAACGCGTACCTGCGGAAATATCGCCAAGACCCACCACCAGGATCACACCATAGGCGGTGAAGGCAAAGGCTGCCATAGGATGGATGCCATGTTTCAGATGAATCCGGAGCATTTCAAGCCAGAGCATGGTGGACAGCTCCCGGTTCAGGGTATATGCTGCCGTGGCCATTTCAACCATGATACTGACGGCGGCCTGCATTTTTTCATCTGTCATGTGCGGCAGCCCGAGCAGGTTTTCATCTGTTTTTCCGTTGATATCAAGCATGATCTTCTGGAGCGCCTGAAAAACCTGCTCTCCGTCAGGCGATTCCGGCAGGCAGACACCCAGTTGCGACAACATGTCAATACCATGGGCAATCACAGCATCAAACTGTTTTGCCGCCGTATGCATCTTGAGCAATGGAATGACAAACCCCACCTGGTCCAGAGCCGAACAGGCCTGTTTTCTGCCGGTGGCTGCAATGGCCTGCAGCTGGTCAGGCTGGTCCAGAAGATAATAGATCTCAGCCATCTGAACGCGGGCATCCAGGGTGATGTCATCATGCGTTTCCCAGCAGCTTTCTTCCAGAATCTCCAGCGCGATTTTATAGTAATCCAATGCAGACCGGTACGCTGCAGAGGCCTTGGCTTTTTTTCCGGCATCAAGATTCAGCTGTGCAAGCTGCAGTCGCTCTCCAGCATCCACCACCCATTCAATCCCTGCATTCAGCTGGTCTGTCACATAAAACAGATTGCCGTCCAAGCGGTTTTTACCGGAATCCATCATCAGCTTTTTTCCCAGGCGATAATGAATCCGGCTTTTCTGCTTTCCGTCCAGCAAAGAGTACGCCGCCTCCTGAATCCGGTCGTGCTGATAAAAATAAAGGGTTTCATTTCCATCAATCAACCCTTCCTGGGTGGCGGTTCTGAGGATTTCAAGCGTGCTGTCCACTGACTGGTTTTCCAGAAATGCGATCATCTCCGGATGGAATCGATTGCCGATACAGGCACAAATCGTGAGAGTCTGTCGGGTTTTTGCATCCAGTTTGTTGAGCTTTTTCACCAGCAGGTCCACCATATTGTCGGTGACCTTGAGATCTGAAATTTTCTGCGCATCCCACTGCCATTCAAAATTGGAATCCAGATGGATGAAACGCTCATCATAAAGCATTTTTAAAAACTGGTTGACAAAAAACGGGTTGCCCCCGGTTTTTTTGTGGATCAGTTCTCCAAGTGCCTGGCTTTTGGATTCAGGGCCTTTCAAATTGTCCTGGATCAAAAGAGAGACATGTTTTTTTTCAAGCGGGGTGACGCAAATCGTTTTCACGGCGATGTCCAGATCCTCAATTCCGCGCAAGAGGATGGAAAGGGGATGATCGCCATCAATGGCATCATCCCGGAAAGCACCGATGAAAAACAGATGGGAAATCCATGTGCTGGAGACAATATTTCGGATCATGTCATAGCTGGCAGAATCTGCCCATTGCAGATCATCCAGAAACAGCACCAGGGGGTGGTCTGAAGTGGCAAACACACTGATGCATTTTTCAACCACATCATTAAACCTGTTCCGGGTTTCTTCCGGGCCCAGCTCCGGAACATCCGGCTGGGGACCCATGATCAGTTCAATGTCAGGGATCACCTTACAGGCAACCTGGGCATTGCTGCCCAGTTGTTTTTCCAGCTGCATTTTCCATCTGTTGATCCGGTCATTGCTCTGGGACAGAATCTGGCGGGTCAACCCCTTAAACGCCTGAATCATGGCCGAGTATGGAACGTCCCGCCTGTACTGCTCATATTTTCCAGTGATAAACGCCCCTCTCCTGGCGGCAACCGGCTTGTGAATTTCATTGACCAGTGCGGATTTTCCAATCCCCGGCCGGCCTGTCACCATCATGACCCGGGGCTGGCCTTTGCACACCGCGTCAAAACAGGACAGAAGAGACAGAAGATCAGCTGTTCTGCCATACAGCTTCTGGGGCAGGTTAAACTGCATGGGGATATCTTTTTTGCCGGGAACAAACGGCTGAATGGTTCCGGTCTCCTGCAGTTGATCCAGGCAGGCACCAAGATCGGCTGCAAGCCCCAGGGCGCTCTGGTAGCGGTCTTCAGCATTTTTATTCAGCAATTTCAATATGATGTCGGATACGGCCACCGGAATATCCGGATTGACCCGGATCGGCGCAACCGGTTCAACCGCAAGATGGGAATAGATCATGTCCATGGGATCATCGGAAACAAACGGAACTGATGCCGTCAGCATTTCATACAGGACAACCCCGAGAGAATAGAGGTCTGTCCGGTAATCCACCCGCCGGTTCATCCGCCCGGTCTGCTCCGGTGACTGATAGGCCAGGGACTGCTGAATCACTTCAGGATTGTAAATTTCATTGTTTTTCCGGGTTAAAAGAACGGCAATGCCAAAGTCTGAAATCTTCGCATCCTGGCCCTGTTCATCAATGTACAGGTGTGACGGGGTGATCTCCCTGTGGACAATCCCTGCCTGATGCAGGATCGCAAGGGACTTGGAAAGACAGACACTGATCCGGAGAAAAAAAATCAGGTCCATCACATGAGTTTTCATATAGTGCCCAAGACAGGGAAGCGGATTATCTTCGGTGATAATGAAATATCGCCCGTGATCTTCAAGCACCTCAATGGGCCGGACAATTCCTTTGTGACGGATCTGGCTGATCCGCTGGTATTCCTGCCGGACCTGGGCGATTCGTGTCAGGGACGCAGAACGGGTTTTCAGCAGTTTAATCAGAACCGGATGATCAGTGTCTGTCTTTTTTCCACGGTACACGACTGCGCCGCGGGTTTCAGCAATCTGTTCCGATATGGTGTAGTGTTCAACTGTTTCCATATGCCGCCCTGATCTGGATAAATGCCTGGAAAAATCGTATCACAGAAACACCCGAATCGCTAACATAAAAACTACACTGCCAGATGCTTTTCCACCAGTGCCTGAAGCCGTTCATAGGGTTTTGCACCCACAAGGATCTCTTTTCCCATCCGAAAAGTGGGAACGGCACGAATCCTGGCGGACTTTGACAACGCCCAGTCTGCATCCACTGCAGCACCATAAGCGCGTGTATCGATCACAGCGGCGGCTTCACTGCGATCAAGTCCGACCTGGTCTGCCAGATCCAGCAGAACCGGTTTGAGGGCGATGTTCTTTCCATCCGCAAAATAGGCCTTGAAAACTGCCATGTGAAAAGAATGCCCCAGGCCCTGAGTTTCCGCCCACAATCCCAGTTCCTGGGCCAGCCGGCTGTTGTATGTCTGGGTGCGCTTTCCCATCTCCACGCCAAACTGTGCTGCTGTGGCGCATAATTGATCCATGGCCTTATCCACGCTGACAAGCAGCCCTTTTTGTTGAAACAATTCCGCCAGGGAAAGGCCGTTTTCCGGGATATCCGGATGCAGCGGGAACGCCCGCCATCGAACATGGATATCATAAGACTGTTCAAGTTTTTCAATACTCCCGGTAATGAAATAGCACCAGGGTCAGATATAGTCGGAAAAAATCTCCAGAACAACCGGTTGGGTCATTTTCTGTTCTCCTTGTTTACAGATGGTTTATATCTGTGTTTTATACAGCCGCAGGCTGTTGGTGACAACGGAAATACTGCTGGCTGCCATGGCAAGGGCCGCCAGAATGGGGTGCAGATGCCGCAGCATTTCAGGCAGGCTTTCAAAAGGAGCCAGAACCCCTGCTGCCAGCGGTATCAGAAGAATGTTGTACACAAAAGCAAAAAACAGGTTCTGCTTGATGGTGGCAATGGTTTTTTTACTGATTTTAATGGCCTTGGGAATACCGATCAACCGCCCGCTGGACAGGATGACATCCCCGGTTTCAATGGCCACGTCCGTGCCGGTGCCAATGGCAAATCCAATATCTGCCTGTGCCAGGGCAGGGGCATCATTGATACCGTCTCCCACCATGCCCACCAGGGTGTTTGTCTGCTGCAGGGATTTAATTTCACCTGATTTCTCCTCCGGCCGGACTTCCGCCCGGACATCGTCCACATCCACGTCCCGGCCAATGGCCCTGGCGGTCTGCAGGTTATCGCCGGTGAGCATCACGATCTGTATCTTTTCATCCTTGAGCGCCTGAATGGCTTCTCTGGAATCCGGTTTCACCACATCTGACACGGAAATGATCCCCAGCACCTGACGATCGGTGACCAGAACCATGACTGTCTGCCCCTGGCTTTGCAGCTCAAGAATCTGCTGATCCATTTCAGGGCTCAGGCCAGGGTCCTGCTGAAACCACAACGGCTTGCCAAGACGATAGGTCTGCCCGTCAAGGTCACCCTGCACACCAAACCCACTGTGCGCCTTAAAGGCATCAGGATCTTTCAGAACCAGGCCTTTTTCTTCTGCAAACCCGGCAATGGCTTTTCCAATGGGGTGTTCCGACCCTTTTTCCAGTGCAGCACAGATCTCGAGCAGGCGCTCCTTTTCCATGCCAGCGTCTGGAGCGGGAATCCAGTCGACCACAGTGGGCTTTCCCTGGGTGATGGTGCCGGTTTTATCCATGACGATGATCTTCAGTTTTGCAGCATTTTCAAGGGCCTGACTTCTTTTGAACAAAATACCGTTTTCAGCTCCGATACCGGTTCCTGCCATAATGGCCGTTGGTGTGGCAAGGCCCAGAGCACAGGGACAGGCAATCACCAGCACGGCCACCATGCGGATCATGGATGGAACAAACTCTCCGGTAACCCCCCACCAGATGCCAAAGGTGACAATGGCAATGCCAATCACAACCGGAACAAACACTGCCGCCACCCGGTCTGCCAGGGCCTGGATCGGTGCTTTGCTTCCCTGGGCTTCCTGAACCATGCGAATAATCTGGGAAAGGGCTGTATCCTTGCCCACGCGGGTGGCTTTGAATTTCAACAGACCGTCACCATTAACCGTTCCGCCGGTGACAGAATCATCTGTTTTTTTCTCCACAGGGATCGGCTCTCCTGTAAGCATGGACTCGTCCACGCTGGAGGACCCTTCCACAACAATGCCATCCACAGGAATCCGCTCTCCCGGCCGGATGATGATCAGATCTTTTTCCTGAACCCTTGCAATGGGAATGTGAACTTCCTTTCCGTCCTGGAGAACACAGGCGGTTTTTGGAACCAGGCCGATCAGCTTTTTAATGGCACCACCGGTTTTTCCCTTTGTCCGGGCTTCGAGAAGCTTTCCAAACTTGATCAATGTGATGATCACCGCCGATGTTTCAAAATAGACATGCCCGCCCAGAGACGGCAGCAGCAGAATGGCAACCGAATAAAAATAGGCCACGGAAGATCCCAGGGCAACCAGCACATCCATGTTGGCGCTTTTATTTTTCAAATTTTTATACGCACCAACATAATAATCCCAGCCGGTATAAAACTGAACCGGTGTGGCCAGAAGAAAAAACAGGATATTGACCCACAGGGCATGGCTCCACTGGCCGGTCAGGCCAAAATCCCGTGACATACTCATGACAAACAGCGGCAGGGAAAAGATCACACCCACCAGAAATTTCCGGGTCTGATCCTGGATTTCCGTCTGCCGGGCAATTTCCTCGACATTCTCCTCATCCTGGTCTTCATCTGCAACAATGGCATCAAAGCCGATTTTCTGAATGGCGTCAACAATCAACTCAATCCGGGTCTCTGAAGGGAGATAATCCACCCGCAGCCGTTCTGTGGCAAAGTTCACGGACGCAGTCACCACTCCCGGCACTTTTTTGTTCAATGTCCGCTCAATATTGGCTGCACAATTGGTGCAGGTCATTCCGGTGACCGGCAGATCCTTTGTGGCCACCGCCACCTTGAATCCAATCTTCTGGACGGCTTCAACCAACTGGTTCAAACCGGTCCTGTCCGGATCATAGGATACCATGGCCTGCTCTGCCGCGAAATTCACATCTGCTTTGACAACCCCTTCTATTTTTTCCAGTGTTTTTGAAATATTGGCTGCACAGTTGGTGCAGGTCATTCCGGTGACAGCGAGGGTTACACGGCGTTCGCTCATTTAAATCCTCCTTGGTATCAATCCTTGATATGAAAAGAATCGGCTCATTTTTTTCAACTGTATTCTCTTATACTATAGCCATAAATTATTCATTTGCAAAATCCTTAAAATGACCGTATCTAAAGAAATGATCCTTTTGAATGCTATTTTTCCCATCGCAGTCCTGCTGGCCTGCGGTCGTTTTCTGAGAGCTTTCAGGATTGTCGATGACGCGTTTCTGGCCACTTCCGACAAACTGGTGTACTATTTTTTTTTCCCGGCCATGCTTTTCTGGAAAATCGGCGGGGCTGCCGGCGGACAGGAAACCCAGCAGCTTTCTCTGTGCCTGGCCGCTGTTCTGGCGGTACTGGCGGTTTTTCTGATCAGCCTTCTGGCCATCAGACTCTTTGGCATCGGTCCGTTCCAGGCCGGCACGTTCTCCCAGGCCTGTTACCGGTTCAACTCCTATATCGGCATGGCCCTTGTCATGACGATACTGGGAGATGACGGGGTCCGATCCTTTGGTCTTCTCATCGGATTTGTCATCCCCCTGATCAATGTCTTGTCAGTCTCGACCCTGATCTGGTTTTCCAGCGAAAAAAAAGGAACTGCAGAAACCCTGACATCCCTTTTCAAAGCATTGATCTTAAACCCCCTGATTTTAGCATGTGCGGCAGGCGTGGCCTTTTCGCAAAGCAACCTGGTTTTTCTGCCGTTCGTCGACAACACGCTGTCGCTCATGACAGCGGCAGCCATGCCCCTGGCCCTGGTTTCCATTGGTGGCTCGCTGAAATTTTCTGAATTCAGGTCCCATACCCGATGGTCTTTGATGGCAGCCCTGATCAAGATACTGGTGCTGCCGGTTGTTGGATTTGTGCTGTTAAACCGGTTTTCTGTTTCCGGAGCCCAGTTCACGGTGGGCATGATCTTTTTTTCGCTGCCCACGTCAACCGCGATCTATATCCTGTCATCCCAGATGAATTCCGATACCCGGCTGGCTTCAGCAGCTATCGTGATCTCCACGCTGCTGTCGTTTCTTCCGCTGTCCATTGTGATTCTGATATAGGCGATCGAATGTTTACCGGTCAGACGGTCTGCGGGGATCTTCTTTTTTCGGGAAGACAAGTGATCGGATCCACCCGAGGAACGTGTTTCCCCGAAGGTTTTCTTTTTCCATGGATTCAAAAATTTTCTTCATTCTGAACGATTCTGAAAACCGGTCTTTGCGCGTGATGATCGATTTTTCCGGGTCCAGGGGTTTGATGATCCGGGCAGGATTTCCAGCAGCGATCACATTGGCAGGAATATCTGAAGTGACCACTGAACCGGCGCCGATAATGGCATTCCTGCCGATGGTAACCCCCTTGCAGACAATGGCGCTGTCTCCCACCCACACGTTTTCTTCCAGAACAACACAGGTGTTTTCCCGGGGAGGCATGGATCGGTCATAGATGCCGTGCCAGTCGGAATCCGTGATATACACATGACTGGCCAGCATGCATGAATCACCGATCCGGATGCTGTTGGCTGCGCTGATCCGGACACCCGGGGAGATCAGCACATGATTTCCAATGACAATGCCGTCAATATCTTTTTGATCTGACCATACAGTCAGTCTGGTTTTTTTGTCTGAACACCCCAGCAGGCTGATATGATCTCCGATAGAGACCGGGCCGCCAAAAATTTCAATGTGCCAGGGCTTGACGATAAATGAATGCCGGCCAAGGGCTGTGAGCTGGGGAGCCAGCTTGTGACGGACGTACAGGTCAAGCAGTCCGTACCATACCTGCTTGATATAATAGGGTCGATAATCCTTGATCACCGGCTACACCCCCGTATACATCGAGCCGTCCCACGATGCATGACAGAACAATTCCGATGCAGGGGTCAGTTTGTACAGGGCATCGGCTGCCATCAGCACCACCGCATTGGTCCAGGACAGTTTATCCTCCGGCCAGATCACCATATCCGGATAGGTATATCCGCACCAGTAGGTCTTGTCCTCATACACCCGGTCCTGTATCCAGGAAAAAACAATGGCGGCTTTTTTCTCATCACCCATGGCATGAAGTGCCAGCACCAGTTCGCTTGTTTCTGCAATGGTAACCCAGGGCCGGTCAGATACGCACCTGGCTCCCTGGCCTTCGATCACATACCTGCCCCAGTATTTTTCAATCCGGTGGACAGCTTTCTCGCCGCTGAGCGCACCGCTGAGCATTGGATAAAACCAGTACATGGAGAACCTGGATTTGCTGACATTATAGTTGTGAAGATTTTCCCGGATGGAATGTCCCAGCCGGACAAAAGCGCTTTCCCAGTCCGGCCGGGGCCTGTTCAGGAGCCTGGTGATGGCCAGCGCGCATTTTAAACTCATATAAATGGAACTGGATCCGGCCAGAAGAGACATGGGGTCTACAACACCTTCCGGACTTTTGGCCCAGTAGATTTCACCACCAGGCGTCTGGAGGCTGATGGCATATCCAACCGCTTTTTCCATGGTAGGCCAGTAGGCAAGAAGAAAATCAAGATCTTTCTGGATCAGCCAGGTATGAAAAAGGCCCACACAGATATAAGCAGCCATATGGGTTTCACAGGTTCGATCCTGGGGAACACCATCAACATAGGAAGAATACCACGATCCATCCGGATTCTGTTTTTGTTTCAGCCACTCAAAGGCCCGGGCAGAGACATCAAACGCATTTCCAACATTCAGGCCCATGATGGTTTCCACCAGGTCCCAGGGATCGGTTTTCCCCCCGACATGCCAGGGAATGTCGCCGGATGGCTGTTGAAGACTTGAAATAAAAGCAGTAACTGAGTTTATGTTCAGGGCCTGGGTAATGTCAAGTTTGGAAGCTTTTCGTCTCATCGAATGTCTCCGACCAGTAAATATCCATAAAAATTAATGCGTAACCGTATCAGAGCGTTCAGGTTTTTACAAGAAACAGGTATGTTTTTTTATGAATGAGTATTCATTTTTCTCCGTCCGGTGCCGACAGAAGCGCCACCGGATCGGTTCCCAATGGAAAAAGCAGCTAACAGATTGAAATTGAATGGATTTATTCTGAAACAATTTACTTGACATTTTGAACGATTATCTGCTACTCAAAACTGAATGTTCATTCATACATAACGAACCAACTAAATTCTTGAAACAGGAGGAAATCATGATAAGAAAAGTCAGAAAGGCTGCCGTTATCGGGTCTGGAATCATGGGAGGCGGCATTGCTGCCCTTCTTGCCGGTGCCGGTGTAAAGGTACAGCTTCTGGACATTGTCCCGTTTAACCTGACCGACGAAGAAAAAAAAGACAAGGCTGCACGAAACCGCATTGTCCAGGCTGGATTTGACGGTGCCCTGAAAGCCAAACCCGCGTTGTTCTATGATAAAAAAGATGCCGCACGGATTTCCATTGGAAACCTTGAAGATGATATCAATCAACTGGCCGACTGCGACTGGATTATTGAAGTGGTTGTCGAAAACCTGAAAATCAAACAGGAGCTGTTCGCCAAGGTTGAAAAGGTCAGAAAACCCGGCTCGATCGTGTCTTCCAACACATCCGGTATTCCCCTCAAAGAGATCAGCGCCAATTTTTCCCAGGAATTCAAAGAACATTTCATGGGAACCCATTTTTTCAATCCCGTTCGCTACATGCACCTGCTCGAGCTGATTCCGGGAAAAGAGACCCTTCCTGAAATTCTTGAATTCGTTGCCACCTTTGGTGAGAAAAACCTGGGCAAAGGGATTGTATGGGCAAAAGACACCCCCAATTTTGTCGGCAACCGGATCGGCGTACAGGGCATTGGTGCAACTGCCAACGCCATGGTTGAAGACGGGTTGACCATTGCGGAAGTGGACCTGCTTTTTGGCCCCGCCCTTGGCCGTCCCAAAACTGCGGTATTCAAAACCACTGACCTGGTTGGTCTGGACACCATGATCCATGTGTGCAAAAACTCCTATGACCTCTGCCAGGACGACGAGAAACGCGACACCCTCAAACTGCCGGAATTCATTGAAAAAATGGCGGAAAAAAATCTTCTGGGCAACAAAACCCAGGCGGGTTTTTATAAAACAGAGCTGACTCCGGACTGGAAAAAAGTCCGCAAAGTCTTAAATCCTGCCACCATGGAATATGAAGATCTGGTCCGCCCCAGTTTTCCATGCATTGATGCTGCAAAGAAAAAAGCCACTCTGGAAGAAAAGGTTCAATGTGTTCTCAACGGAGATGACAAAGGCGCCAAGTTTGCCTGGAAAATGGCGGTCAACAGCTTTCAGTATGCTGCCAACCGTATTCCTGAAATTGCCGACACCATTGTTGAGATTGATAACTCCATGAAATGGGGCTACAATTTTGAAATGGGACCGTTTGAGCTGTGGGATGCCTATGGTGTCAAGGAAGCTGTCCAGAGAATGGAAGCTGAAGGCTATGATGTCCCGGCCAATGTCAAGACGATGCTGGATGGCGGTAACACCTGTTTTTACAAACTGGAAAACGGCATCCAATATTACTATGACTTTGCAGCAAACACCTATCAAAAAGTGCCGGTGAGCAAAACCATGGTTTCCATTGCCGCAGCCAAAGGCAACAACAAAACCGTTCTGAAAAACAACTCTGCAAGCCTTGTGGACATTGGTGACGACGTGTTCTGTCTGGAATTCCACACCAAGATGAATGCCATCAACGGTGAAATTGTGGACATGATTGCCCAGACCTATGACTATGTTGACCAAAACGGTGTCGGCCTGGTAATCGGGAACGAAGCCGGCGGTATGCCGGGCGCATTCTCAGCCGGTGCTGACCTTTCGTTTGTTTCCAAGCTGATCAAAGACAAAAAGTTTGCCGAAATTGATGCATTTCTTGCCAGAGGCCATGAAATCTCTCTGCGCAACCGGTATTCTGCCTTCCCTGTTGTTGCAGCCCCCTATGGACTGACACTGGGCGGCGGCTGTGAAGTCTGCCTGGGTTCAGACCGGATCGTGGCCCATACAGAACTGTTCATGGGCCTGGTTGAAATCGGTGTGGGCCTGCTGCCTGCCGGTGGCGGATGCACCAATCTGTGGAAAAAATATATCACTGCCCTTCCCGGCAAAACCGCCAAAGACATGGATCTTGCCAAACTCTTTGTTCCGGCATTCATGAAAATTTCCATGGCGGCCGTATCCACTTCAGCTGCCCAGGCTGTGGGCAACGGCTTTCTTGGATTGAACGACCGCATTGTGGCCAACCGGGATACCCTCATTGGTGAAGCCAAAAAAGAGGTCCTTAAAATGGTGGATGACGGATATGTTCCGCCGCTCAAGGAAAAAATGCCGGTCATGGGTGACAATGGTGTGGGCATGGCTGCTGCACAGATCTATAATATGCTCCAGGGCAAATTCATGAGTGAATATGATGCGTTCCTTGCCAAACGGATTGCATTTGTTCTGAGTGGCGGCAATGTCAAGATGGGAACGCTGGTAAATGAAGAAACCATTCTGAAACTGGAACGGGATGCATTTGTTGACTTCTGCAAAGAAGAAAAAACCCAGGCCAGAATTGAACACATGCTGACAACCGGCAAACCCTTAAGAAACTAAAGGAGAAATAAAGTCATGAGAGACGCATATATCGTACAATCGGTCAGAACCCCCGGCTGCAAACAAAAAAGAGGTCTGTTCAACCAGACCCGGCCGGAAGAGTTGATTTCCTTTATCATGAAAGCTGCGGTTGAAAAAACCCCGAACCTGAAACCTGAGCACATCAATGACATCATGCTGGGCTGCGCCTTTCCGGAAGCGGAGCAGGGCATCAACCTGGGCAGACTTGCCGGACAGATGGCCGGCTTTCCCGAATCCGTATCCGGGGCAACTGTCAACCGGTTCTGCGCATCCGGACTTGAAGCCATTGCACTGGCAACCATGCGCGTTCAGGCGGGATGGTCAGAAGTGACCATGGGCGCTGGTGTGGAATCCATGACCTATGTTCCCATGGGCGGAAACAAACCCTGCCCCCATCCGGAATATTCCGCAACCAACCCTGAAGCATATATTTCCATGGGCATCACAGCGGAAAACGTGGCCAACCGCTACAACATCTCCAGGGAAGACCAGGATAAATTTGCATCAGAGTCTCAGGCTAAAGCGGCTAAAGCCCGGGATAACGGCCTGTTCACTGAAATTGTTCCCACACCTGCCTACAAATATGTTCTGCAGGCAGATGGTACTTACAAAAAAGAGCAGTTCATTGTAGAGCATGATGACGGTATCCGGGAATCCTCTCCGGAAGGGCTGGGAAAACTGCGGGCAGTGTTTGCTGCAAACGGAAGCGTAACCGCTGGTAATTCCTCCCAGACCACAGACGGAGCTGCCGCCACCATTATCGCTTCAAAAGAGGCCTGTGACAAACTGGGCCTCACCCCCATCGGACGACTGGTGACCTATGCCACCATTGGCTGCAAATCCGACGAAATGGGTGTCGGCCCAAGGTATGCCATTCCCCAGGCCCTGAAACAGGCTGGATTGAGCATCGAAGACATTGATATCTATGAAATCAATGAAGCCTTTGCATCCCAGGCGCTGTACAGCATCCGGGAACTGGGCATTGATAAATACATGGACCGGGTGAATATTCACGGCGGCGCCATTGCCCTGGGTCATCCACTGGGATGTACCGGTGCAAAACTCACTGCCACATGCCTGGCCAACCTCAAAGAGGTGAACGGCAAATACGGCATCGTTTCCATGTGTATCGGCGGCGGCATGGGTGCAGCTGCTGTTTTTGAACGTCTCTAACCAATTCAACCAGCGGGGCGCCTTGCCCCGCTGGTTCCCTCCATCAGATGCAAAGCATGTCCCGGACATTGATATCAATTCCCAGAACACCTGAAAATCCATCAGCATTGAACAGCGGCACCGCTACAGTAAAGCAGAAACACTGGGTGGCTGATGACCGGTAAACCGTTGAAATAAACATTTTTCGCGTCTGAAATGGCTGTTGAAACCATTCCGTATCTGACCAGTCCCGGCCAAAACACCCGTCAAGATCCCCAGCATTTTCCACACCAGACGCATATTGGTTTTCAACCACCTGTTTTCCTGACCTGTTGGTAATATATGACAGCTCGATAAATGAATTTTCTGCCATGAACGCTGCCAGGGCTTTTTCCTGCAGTGCCCTGTCAAAGGACAGAATCCGCAGATCTTCAGCCATTTTCTTTGCCGCTTCTCCAGCCCGATCATGACCGGAAAGATGAAAAATCCCTGTATCCACCATCATCTCATCGCACCGGGTATGAATCTGGCTGGCAGCATTGAAAATCTTCTGCACACCACTGGACTGCAGCTTCACAAATTCCTCCATCGCCTGAATATCACTGGATACACGGCTCACATCCCGGCTCTGCAGGACCATGGTCTCCTGGATTGCCGCCATACTTGTGGACAGATGCCTGATATGGCCATGAACATCTGCAAGCGATGCATTGGCATTCGTAATCATCTTCTCCCCGGCGCCAACGTCGTTTTCCACCATTTTGACGTGTTCAACCGTCTCGTTGATCTTGGCCATCAGGACATCCAGCTGCTCTTTGATCCTTTTTGTTGCCGCTCCAGACTGCTTTGAAAGGTCACCAATCTCTCTGGCAATCACGGTGAATCCATTTTTGTCAGAATCGGTTTTGGCCGCCTCAATCCGCGCGTTCAAAGAAAGAATTGCGGTTTCATCCGAAATTGTATTCATGGTATGAATGATCGATGTGATGGTTTTTGAGCGTTCTTCCAGTACAGATGCGATCTCAACCAGATCTGTGACATGGCGCTGAATACTGGAAAACTGTTCCATGGAATCTGTGCCCAGTTTCAAGGCAGCACCCACCTCCGTTTCAATCGAAACCGCATCTTCAGAAACGCTCCCGGCTTTCAATGCAATCTGATCAATTTGCCAGGCCATCTGTCCGGCTGCTTTTGAAATGTCTCCGGCTTTTTTTTCCTGATCCTGGATTCTGTCTTTGAATCCTTTGGAAAACCGCGACAGCTCCGGTGCCAGCCCGGACAGACCCACAACGTTTTTCAAAATCCCTGAAACAACGGTATTCAGCCGCGTAAAAAACCGGTTGAACACAGCCACTGCCTCGGCATTCCTGTCTTCCGGGGTGACCGGAAAGGTTTTTGACAGATTCCACTGGGTATCCATCATCGCTTTTATGGAATAAAGACTGCTTTTTTCAGAAATTTTTTTACCTTTGATAAAACTTAACAACATATTTCTTTCCTTTGATATCGGTTCAGCCAACTTTGCACTCTGTCTGATCATTGAAGGTCAGCAAGTTTGGTGCCATTTTTACAACACCTTGTTTTGAAAGCAGAACCATTTTTGTCTGTTTATAATTTCCTACAGAATTGTTTTGTTTGGTGCTGGAATATTACACATTTGTAAAAGATCATCATATCAAATGCACTGTTTTGATCCATATCCGGTGCTGGCGCAGATATTGCAAATCCAGACAGGAGACAGACCATAACCGACAACCACTAATAAGCGATCAGGACCCCATGAACTCAGACATTATTTTAGACCTGCCGTTCATCCAGCAGTGGGCAAAACAAAACAGCCCTTTTTTAACCGGAAAAATAAACGGACTCTCCCTGCAGACCGCACTCCAGCCGATATACAGCCTCGCCCACAAGCGCATTGTCGGATACGAGGCACTGCTTCGGGCAAAAGATACCGACAACCAATGGATCAGCCCGGCCATGCTGTTTGATCAGGCCAAACAAACCGCAGATCAGATTCATCTGGACCGGCTGTGCCGGTATCTTCATATCAATAACTTTCTGTGTCTTCAGGACCCCTTGAACTGGCTGTTTTTAAATGTTTCTCCGGAAACCATTCTCAGCGGCATGGATTACGGCCCGTATTTCAAGGACCTGCTTGAAGCGTTCAACTTTCCAGCCCACCGGATTGTGATTGAAGTGGTAGAGCAGCCCATTGAAGACAATACCCTGCTCATCGAAACCATCAACTACTACAAATCCCTGGGATGTCTTGTGGCCATTGATGATTTTGGCGCGGGCCACTCCAATTTCGACCGGATCTGGACCATTAAGCCGGATATTGTCAAGCTGGACCGCTCGTTTCTGGTCAGGGCGTCCAAACAGGATCGTATCCGGGAGATGCTGTCCGGGATCGTATCACTGCTTCATCAGGCCGGAGCGCTGGTTCTGCTGGAAGGAATCGAAACCCTGGATCAGGCCATGATGGCCATTGAAAGTGATGCAGATTTTGTTCAGGGATTTTATTTTGGCCGGCCGTTTACCCGTTTGACTGAACCGCTCGAACCCTTTGATTGTTTCCCGTCTCTTTTTGATCAGCACAAGGCGGTTTCCGCATTGGAAAAAATAAAATTTCAGGAGATGATCACCACTTATGACCGGCTGTTTGAAAGGGCTGTCAATTGCCTCAAACAGGGGCTTTCCCTTGACCTGGCCACCCGGGAACTCCTGGCAGAGCCGTCTGTGGCACGGTGTTATCAGATGGATATCAACGGTGTCCAGATCGGCCGCACCCTTGTTTCTGCATCTTACCCCTGCATCAGTCATGAACGGTTCAAGCCCCTTGAAGATGCCAAAAGTGCTGACTGGTTCCGGCGCCACTATCTGAAGCGGGCCATTCTACACCCAGGTCAGCTTCAGGTGACAAGGCCGTATCTGTCCATCACCGGTGCCCATATGTGCATTACCCTGTCAATCAAATTTTCCGCAGGTCTGGACCAGAGTGTGTTATGCTGTGACCTGTGGGTTTAACAAAAAAAAGGAGGGCTGAGATGAAAACAGGTAAAATCATGCTTATCTTGTTTGTGACAGCAGCTCTGATAATCACCGGGTATCTGTCCATTGGCAGCAACACAGACAACGTGGAGGACACCATGAAAAAACCGATCAACACCTTGGAAACAGCAACGTTTGCAGGCGGATGCTTCTGGTGTCTGGAATCGGATCTTGAAAAAGTAAACGGGGTTGTTCAGGCCGTTTCCGGATACACTGGCGGGCACATCAAAAATCCGACCTATGAACAGGTATCCGGCGGAAACACCGGCCATACCGAGGCGGTTCAGGTTTCTTATGATCCGGCAGTGGTGAGCTATGAAACCCTTCTTGAGGTGTTCTGGCGGCACATCGACCCCACAGATCCCGGCGGGCAGTTTGTGGACAGGGGATTGCAGTACCGTTCAGAAATCTTTTTTCACAATGACGCGCAGAAACAGGCAGCAGAAGCATCAAAAACCACGCTGGAAAAATCCGGGGTTTTTGACAAGCCCATTGTCACCCCGATCACCCGGTTTGAAAAATTTTATCCGGCAGAATCATATCACCAGGATTATTACAAAAAAAACAAGTTGCGGTATGCTTATTACCGCAACGGTTCCGGACGGGATTCTTTTCTGGAAAATGTGTGGAAAGAGATCCCTGCTCCCGCCCGTGGTGAATGGTCCCGGCCGGACCAGCAGAAAATCCGACAGATGCTGACGCCGGAGCAATACCGGATTACACAGGAAAACGGGACAGAACCACCGTTTGACAATGCCTTCTGGGACAATAAAAAACAGGGCATTTATGTGGATGTGGTGTCAGGCGAGCCCCTTTTCAGTTCAAACGACAAATTTGATTCCAAAACCGGGTGGCCCAGCTTTACCCGCCCCCTGGAACCGGAAAATATCCAGGAAAAAGTCGACAAAACCCTGTTCATGACCCGGACAGAAGTCAGAAGCACCCATGCAGATTCCCATCTGGGCCATCTGTTCAATGACGGACCGCCTCCGACAAACCGCCGGTACTGCATCAACTCGGGGGCGCTGCGCTTTATACCCCGGGAACAGATGGCAGCTGAGGGGTATGAACCGTATTTAACCGTGTTTGAGCCCTGACCCCGCATCTTTCAGACGGTTATGCCTGTGGTTTGACCACCTTGATGGCCAGCTCCTGAAGCTGTGCAGACGATGGCGCTGACGGAGCTTCCGTCAGCAGGCAGGTGGCTTTCTGCGTCTTGGGAAAAGCAATCACATTTCTGATGGACTCTTCCTTGCACAGGAGCATCATGAGCCGGTCCAGCCCAAAGGCAATTCCCCCATGGGGCGGCGCTCCTGATGCCAGGGCATTGAGCAGAAAACCGAACTTCTCTTCTGCCTGGGCCTGGTCAATTCCCAGACAGGCCAGAACACGCTCCTGAAGTGCGGTGGAATGGATACGAATACTGCCTCCGCCGATTTCAATTCCATTGAGCACCAGGTCATAGGCCCGGGATTTAACCGCCAGAGGATCTGTGGACAATTTTTCAATATCCGCCTCCAGCGGGGCTGTAAATGGATGGTGAAGGGCCTGATACCGTTTTTCGGTTTCATCATATTCCACCAGGGGAAACTCGGTAACCCAGGTAAATTGATAGTCATTCTCGTCAATGAGGTTCAACCGCCTGGCCAGTTCGTTTCTCAGCTGGCCCAGTGCTTCATTGGTGATCCGGGTCTGGTCTGCCACAAAAAAGACAATGTCTCCTGGTTCAAGATTCAGACGATCTTTCAGCGCATTTTGTTCCGGATCCGTGAAAAACTTGGCAATCGGAGACTGCCAGGAGCCGTCTTCTTTGATTTTAACCCAGGCCAGGCCTTTTGCCTTGTAAACAGCGGCAAAATCGGTCAACTCATCAATCTGTTTCCTGGAAAAATCAGCACAGCCCTTTGCGTTCAGCGCCTTGACCATTCCGCCATTTTGAACAACACTGGCAAACACTTTAAAGCCGGTATCGCCAACCAGATCTGAGACATTGCACAATTCCAGGCCGAATCGCAGATCCGGCCGATCCAGGCCAAAGCGGTCCATGGCTTCATCATAGGTGATTCTGGGAAACGGGGTGACCAGGTCAACGCCCAGAACAGTCTTGAACATGGCCACCACCATGCCTTCAGCAATCTCCATGATCTGCTGCTCATTAACAAAAGACAGCTCCATATCGATCTGGGTAAATTCCGGCTGACGGTCTGCCCGCAGGTCTTCATCCCTGAAACATTTGACAATCTGGTAATACCGGTCAAACCCGGAGATCATGAGCAGTTGCTTGAACAGCTGCGGAGACTGCGGAAGTGCGTAAAAATCACCGGGATTCACCCGGGACGGCACCAGGTAGTCCCTTGCTCCCTCTGGCGTGCTTTTGGTTAAAAACGGGGTTTCAATGTCGATAAACCCGTTGTCGTTCAAATAATTTCGCACCGCCATGGTGGCTTTGTGCCGCGCCAGAATATTGTTTTTCAACTGCGGCCTTCGCAAATCCAGGTAGCGGTACTGCAGGCGGATGGATTCAGAAGCCGCCACCCGGTCTTCAATGGGAAAGGCCGGCGTTCTGGCACTGGAAAAAATACACACTTCATCCACCATCACTTCAATGGTGCCGGTCTCCATTTTGGGATTGACCATGTCATCCGGGCGGGCAATCACTTTTCCCCTGACACCGATAACGTATTCGCTCCGGATCTCCTGGGCGGCTTCATGGGTCTTTTGAGAATTTTCCGGATTGAAAACAACCTGAGTAATGCCTTCCCGGTCACGCAGGTCAATAAAAATAACCCCGCCATGATCCCTGCGATGCTGAACCCAGCCCATCAGGGTCACTTCCGAATCAATATCCGTACTCCGCAATTGGCAGCAGTGATGCGTTCTGTTCATCTCTTTTTGTATGTCTGTCACGTGAGTCTTTCCCCTAAATTATTTTTTGAATATCTTTATCAGTTCCGTCACCAAGGCTGCTGTTGGCAGCATCACCTGCTCCCGGGTTTCCATGTTGCGCAAAACAAGGGTATCAATTGCCAGTTCATCTTCCCCCACAATCAATACATACCGGGCATTGAATTTGTCTGCACGCTTCATAAGGGCTTTCATGCTTTTGCCCTGGAAATCCATTTCTGTCCGAACCCCGGCCTGGTTCAGCTGGCACATCCAGTGATACCCCTTTTGAATCGCCTCCTGGCCCAGACTGACAATGAACAGGTCCAGACCCGCTGCAGCCGGATGCGTACCGGATTGTTCCATGACTTCCACCAGCCGGTCAAATCCAATGGCAAACCCAATGCCGGGCGTTGGCGGGCCGCCCAGCTCCTGGACCAGTCCGTCATAGCGGCCGCCGCCAGCCACCGCACTCTGGGCACCAAGGGCTGTGGTCTGAATTTCCCACGCAGTCCGGGTATAGTAATCAAGCCCGCGAACCAGGGTTTTGTCCACACAGAATGCAACGCCCTGTACATCAAGACTGGCTTTAACCGTTTCAAAATGATCCGTGCATTCCAGACACAGATGATCCAGTGTTGACGGGGCATCTTTCAGTGCTTCCCTGCAGGAAGGCGTTTTGCAGTCCAGGATCCGCAATGGATTTTTATCCATTCGGCGGATACAGTTTTCACACAGATCTGCTTTTCTGCTTGTCAGAAAGCCCAGCAGGGCCTGTTGAAAATCAGGGCGGCATTCCGGGCATCCCAGTGAATTGATGTGCGCTGAAAGATCTTTGAGCCCCAGGCGCTTGAACAGTTCATTCAGCAAAAAAATCATCTGGCTGTCGATATAGGCGGATGCAATGCCGAACACTTCGGCATCAATCTGATAAAATTGCCGGTACCGGCCTTTTTGGGGACGTTCCCTGCGAAACATGGGGCCGATGGTGAAAAACTTCCGGACCGGATCTGTGGCATACATTTTGTGCTGAATGTATGAACGCACAATGGATGCGGTGGCTTCCGGCCGAAGGGTCAGCTTGTCTCCCTTTCGATCGTCAAAGGTGTACATCTCCTTTTCAACGATATCTGTGGCTTCACCAATGCTCCGTGCAAACAGCTGTGTTTTTTCAATGACCGGAATCCGGATCTCCTGGAATCCAAAATCGGCAAACAGCTCAATCGCCTGTTTTTCAACCCGCTGCCACAGAGCGATGTTCTCCGGCAGTATATCTCTAAATCCGCGTATGGTCTGCATTCTCAATTCTTTATGTTTGAAATTCATCAAAATTTAAATCAACCGTTATTTATATATTAAAATCAAAGCCTTGGTCAACCGGTAAATCACTCATCTGGCAAATAGTCTGGCAGCCATGCATTGAAAACCCTGAAAAAATCAAAAATCTTTCTGTCATCTCAAACAGATTATGATATAGTGTATCCTTAACTTCATTTAAGTTCTGCTCACCATCAAAAGGGAACACAACAGCCGTTATGACTGATCCGAATATCCCATTGCCCCAGGTGTTTCAGCAACCGCCTCCGGGAGAGGCAAAGGTTCTGTACTGCGGGGACTGTATCTGCTTTACCCTTGACGTGTCTGCCCCCCTGCCCGGACGGGCCTGGGTGCGCACCAACCTGGGTGCGGCAGACATTACCCGCCGGGAAATCATTCTGCGGGTGGAAAAAAACGAGATCAAACTGGGGGCTGCCTGGTATGACATTGAGATGATCCGGCAAAGCAACGGCCAGTTTAAAAGCGTTCTTCCGCTGCACCAGACCGGTTTTTTCCAGGCCAAATGTTTTTTCATCCCCGACGGCACCACCACTCCGGTCTGGCAGCCGGGCACCAACACCCTTTTGAATGTGGAACCGGCTGGAACCTGCTGTGCCAATATTATCTACAATGCCTTTGTCCGCCAGTTCGGCCCATCCAGAATGGCCCGGTCCCATACAGTGCCGGCAGAAGAGGATTCCACCTCCGCCATGATCGAAACACTGGACAAAAAAGGCTATACTGTGATCCCTGAATCAGGAAAATTCAGGGATCTGAAGCAGGAAATCCCGTTTATCTTTTCGCAGCTTGGCTGCCGCGCCCTGCACCTTCTGCCCATCCATCCGACCCCCACCACCTATGCCCGGATGGGACGGTTCGGAAGCCCGTATGCTGCCCTGGATTTCACGGATGTAGACCCTGCCCTGGCGGAATTTGACCCGGCTGCCACGCCGCTGGAGCAGTTCATGGAGCTGGTGGATACCGTTCATCAGCACAATGGATACCTGCTTCTGGATATCGCCATCAACCATACCGGATGGGCAGCTGCCATCCACGAAAGCCACCCCGAGTGGCTGGTAAGGGGTGACGACGGAAAAATCACCGCCCCGGGCGCCTGGGGGGTTGTGTGGGCCGACCTGACAAAACTGGATTACACCCATACAGACCTGTGGCAGTACATGGCAGATGTTTTTCTGCTGTGGTGCCACCGCGGAGTAGACGGCTTCCGTTGCGATGCCGGATACATGATTCCGGTGGATGCATGGGAATATATGGTGGCCAAAGTGCGGGAACGCTATCCTGACACCCTGTTTTTTCTTGAAGGCCTTGGCGGCCCCATGGCAACCACCCGGGATATCCTGACCCGGGCCAATTTCAACTGGGCGTATTCAGAACTGTTCCAGAACTATACCCGGGAACAGATCAGCGACTATCTGCCGTCTGCGGTTGATATTTCAGAAACCTGCGGCCATATGATTCACTTTGCCGAAACCCATGACAACAACCGGCTGGCAGCTGTTTCACCGGTTTATGCCAGAATGCGGACAGGGCTTTGTGCACTTTTCAGCGTGTGCGGCGGATTTGGGTTTGCCAATGGTGTGGAGTGGTTTGCCACCCAGAAAATCAATGTTCATGAGTCCTTCAGCCTGAACTGGAAAAATCCCCATAACCAGGTGGACCACATTTCCCGGCTGAACCTGATTTTAAAAATCCATCCTGCGTTCAGGACCGGAACACAGCTGAAACTGATCCAGCAGAACAGGGACCAGGCCCTGGTGCTGCTGCGACATCATCCTGTGTATGAAAAACAGCTCTTAATCCTGGTCAATCTGGATTGTGACCAGCCGGGCACCGCATCCTGGTCAATGGAAACAGCCGGGAGCACCCCTTCTGTTTTTTACGACCTGATCACAGGAGACACGATTCACGTCGGCCAGGAAGGGCAGGTGCAGACCTTCATGCTTGCTCCGGGACAGGTGCTGGCGCTGAGCCCTGATAAGCCGGATCTCAAGGCGCTGGAACAGAACCGCACATCAGAATCCATCCATCCTGAAGCTGTCCTGATGCAGAAATGGAAAGCGGCAATGCTGTTGGTTTACACTGCTGTCAAAGGCTTCGGCGATATGGGCCAGACAGATGTCCTGCAGCAGGCACAGCAGTTTGCCAGGGATCCTGTGGCCTATATCCGGTCGCTGAATCCCTGTTCCAATGAAAGCCGCGTCATCGTGTTTGATGTGGATAAAGACCTGACGCGCCAGGTGATGATCCCACCGGAGTTCTGCCTCATGATCCGCAGCAAACACGGTTTCAGGGCAGAATTAATGGATGAATCCGGCAACGAAAAGATCTCTGCCGGATATGGTGAGGGCCTGCCTGCCGCAGACCAGGCTTCATATTTTGCCATCTTTCTTCCCAAAAAACTCAAAAAAGCCCATCAGGAGTTTCGTCTGTATCTTCGGATGTTTGAACCTTTGAAGATCCGTATTGAAAAAGCATCTGTACTGTATCTGGCGCCCTTTGAAACCCTTGCCATGCGATCGGCCTTCACCCGGAAGGAGATCGCGGACAATCCGCATTTAAAACTGCTGGCCACCACCAAAAAAGGGGGGATGCTCCGAGCGGCTGCTGACTGGGGAACCCTTGGCAGTCGCTATGATGTTCTGCTGGGTGCCAACCTTGACCCCCTGGTTCCGGAAAACCGCTGGATGGTCCTGTCCCGCTACCGGATCTGGGCCATTTTCCAGGGTTATTCCAGGGAATTGTCACTGGACTGCCTGGAAGCTTTCTGGTTTTCCTATCACCATGGTGGAAAATGGCGGTTTCATGTGCCCACGTCGGAAGGCAATTATTATGCACTGGAGCTGTTTCTCTGTCTGGACCCGGACAGCAATCATGTGCATCTGTCCATCCACCGGATGAAGGCCAGACCTGGAATGGATCATCTTTTAAACAATGAAACCCCTGTCACACTGATCATTCGACCGGATATCGAAGACCGGAGCTTTCACGAGACCGTAAAAGCATATCTGGGACCTGAAACCCACTGGCCAAACGCAATCACCCCATTTGATACCGGATTTTATTTTTCGCTGTCCAGAGGGAAAACACTGGTTTTAAATCTGCCCAACGGACAGTTCATCCATGAGCCGGAATGGCAGTATATGGTCCACCGGCCTCTGGAATCCCTTCGGGGACTGGACGATTATTCCGATCTTTTCAGTCCGGGGTACTTCAGTGTTTCATGCACCGGCGGCCAGACCGCTGTGCTGGATGCAGCTGTCATCGAAAAGAGCCGGCAGCCTTCCATCCCTGCTTTCAAACGTCCGTCCCTGCGGACCAATACCGGTGTGCTGTTGTCCGACGCTGTTTATAAAGGCTTGGATGCGTTTATTGTTGAACGTGACACATTCAAAAGTGTGATTGCCGGCTACCCATGGTTTCTGGACTGGGGCCGTGACAGCCTGATTTTCTGCCGGAGCCTGATCCAGACCGGCCGGTTTTCAGATGCCCGGAATATTTTAAGGCTGTTTGGCCGGTTTGAAAACAACGGCACCCTTCCCAACATGATCTGCGGCAAAGATGCAGGGAACATTGAAACATCGGACGCGCCGCTCTGGTTTTTTACCTGCTGCAAAGATCTGATAAAAGCCGAAGGC